>CACWYF010000083.1 GCA_902765035.1 uncultured Eubacteriales bacterium | reverse complement strand
TGGCACTGCACGGAGTAGTCGCTCTTAAGGACGGAAGTACAGTCAAGATCAGCATCGGAGAGAAGGATGATGATCCTGTGTTCTTCGTAAGCGACATCCTTATCCACCTTGCCAAGGCTCAGATGCAGAAGAAGGCATCTGAGGTAGTTGAAGCAGAGAATCTTGACATTCTTGTCGGATCTGCTCCTGTGAGGGGGGAGGAAAAGGATGCTGTCAAAGCAGCAGTTCTGAAAATCCTGAAAGAGGACTACGATATCGAGGAAGATGATTTCCTCTCTGCTGAGCTTGAGGCTGTTCCGGCAGGCAAAGCCAAGGAAGCAGGTTTTGACCGCAGCATGATCCTCGGATATGGCCACGATGACAGATGCTGTGCCTATCCGTCAGCGATCGCGATGTTTGACTGCCCGGATGTAACGACAACTGCATGCGGACTGTTCGTTGACAAGGAAGAGATAGGAAGCGTCGGTGCTACCGGAATGAGATCCCACTTCTTCGAGGATACCATGAGAGAAGTGCTCGACAGAATGGGCATTTACAGTGAGCTCAATCTCACAAGATGCCTGCGCAAGAGCCGTATGCTCTCATCTGATGTAAGCGCTGCATATGATCCACTCTACGCTGATAAGTTTGAAAAGATGAATGCAGCTAAATTCGGCCACGGCCTTGTATTCAATAAGTTCACAGGTTCGGGCGGAAAGTCAGGCTCAAATGATGCGAATGCTGAGTACATGGCACAGCTGAGAGCTATCCTGGAGAAACACAATGTTGCTTTCCACACAGCTGAGATGGGCAAAGTTGATGTCGGCGGCGGCGGAACCATCGCATTTATCCTCTCGCTGTACGGCATGCAAGTAATCGACTGCGGCCTTGCGGTACTGTCGATGCATGCACCATGGGAAGCTATCAGCAAGGCTGACCTGTATGAAGCATATAAGGGATACAAGGCATTCCTTATCGAGGCATAAACCGGGAGAATTGAAGGTCAGGTTAAGGGAAGCCCTGTATAATACTGACATAAAATACAGTAAAGAAAGAGATAACATTAATGCTGAAAGCAAGAATCATTACATTTCTCATGGCCATGGTGCCTGTAATAGAGCTGAGAGGAGCGATACCTTACGGTGTTATCGCAGGACTCAGCGTGCCTGAAGCTTTCATTCTTGCGGTACTCGGAAACCTTGCGCCTATACCATTCCTTGTCGTTTTTACACGTAAGGTCTTTGAATGGCTGCGTACCAAGAGTGAAGGCCTGGACAGAATGGTCAGAAAGCTTGAGGCCAAAGCGGACAAGAATAAGGAACTGGTTGAGAAATATGAGTTCTTCGGCCTTATGTTACTTGTTGCTATCCCGCTTCCGGGCACAGGTGCGTGGACCGGAGCACTTGTAGCTGCAATGATGAATATGAGGCTAAAGAGAGCCATGCCCGCAATAACCGTAGGTGTCATTGTTGCCGGAATAATCGTGACTACACTGACATATGGGGCAGGAGCTCTGTTCTAGACTTTGAGTAATAATGTAAATGCTGTATTGAACCATATAATAAGATGCTGATCATAAAAGTTCAGATAAAAAGAAATCTCTGCCGTTAAGCAGAGGTTTCTTTTTATAGATTATTGGAAGGTTATATGAAGTCTGATCAGCGATCCGTTACTTTGTCTTGCCAAGCTCCTGAGCTCTTTCTGTTGCTTTGCCGACTGTATCGATGAAAGCTCCGCGGACACCGTGCTGCTCGAGTGTGTTTACGCCTACGATGGTGTTTCCGCCAGGGGAGCATACCATATCCTTGAGCTCGCCTGGATGCTTTCCTGTCTCAAGAACCATCTTTGCTGCGCCATATACAGTCTGAGCTGCGAGCTTCATTGCTGTAGCTCTTGGGAGACCTTTCATAACTCCGCCGTCAGCGAGAGCCTCGATTACCAGGTAGATGTAAGCAGGGCCGGCTCCGGAGAGTCCGCATGCTGTGTCGATAAGAGGTTCAGGCATCCATTCTACGATACCGATGGAAGAGAAGAGCTTCTCTGCGAATTTCTTTTCCTCGTCTGTAAGGTCTGTGTTGGAGTCAAGTGCAAAAGCTCCTGCGCCTACAAGAGCAGGGGTGTTAGGCATGAGTCTGAGAAGTCTGAAATTTCCCTCAGTCCACTGACGGAGAGTATCAGTAGTGACACCTGCCATGATGGAGATCATAGCCTTTCCGTCAAGAGTGTTTCCGAGCTGCTTGAGTCCGCCCTGAGCATACTGTGGCTTGAGAGAGCAGACGAGTATATCTGAAGAATTACCGAGCTCAACATTGTCGCTTACGATGTTGCATCCGAGAGCCTTATATTTTTCCTTGATCTGATCATTAAGATCATATACGTATACATCTTCAGCCTTTACAACACCTGTTTCGAGTGCGCCGGAGAGGATGGCTCCGCCCATTGCGCCGGCACCGAGAAATCCGATTTTCATTATTGTACCTCCGTAATTCCTATATCCTTTATGAATCTGTAAAATGGTTATCAATTATTGAACCGCAGTCTAAACTGCGTTGCAATTATATTGTATATTCTTTGAATGAGAAGTCAAGCAAAATCATAAGAAAATGCAGGTTCCTGAAGGAAAACGTACTGCAGAATGACACAAAAAAAGCGGGCTGATGCCGGTCCGTAGAACTCGATTCAACAAGGTAAAAAGAAAGGAGGGAATCGAAGCGGATCCGCAAATGCCCGCATATATATCACCGTGTGAAATATTTGGTCACACGATGTTATGGCATAATAATACTTATGGTGAAGCCTTTTATCAAGGGTTTAATTCAGATATCTGAAAACTCCTTTGACTTTTCCGACTACGGTAACGTCCTTGGCAATGATAGGGTCCATGAAATCATTCTCAGGCTGAAGTCTGATGTGATCAGATTCCTTATAGAATCTCTTCACTGTTGCGCCGGATTCATATCCGTCATTGACAAGTGCTACAACGATCTCTCCGTTGTTAGCTTCATGCGATTCCTGAACGATGAGATAGTCTCCGTCATTGATGCCGACGTTGACCATGCTGTCGCCGTGAACGGTGAGTATAAAGTTGTTGCCCGGGCCTACGAATCTTGCAGGCATAGGGAACTGGTCTACTATATTCTGCTCAGCAAGGATAGGTTCACCTGCAGCTACCTGTCCGATTACAGGCAGTGAGACAGTGTTGATATCATCCTCTGTCGTTTTTGAACCGGCTGCAGGCATCATATCGACAGGAAGTACAGTACGCGGCTTGGAAGGATCCTTCTTTACAAGGCCTTTACCCTCAAGAGCCTTGATATCGCTGTGTACTGTTGACGTCGACTTGATACTGAGCGCCTGACATATTTCTCTGACAGTAGGAGAGTAGCCCTTGGCAGCGATAGTCTTCTTCATGAAGTTCAGGATATCCTGCTGACGCTGTTCGCTCTTTTTCATTATGAATCATCTCCTCATTTCTGAACTCTACTGTCCTCATCCCGGAAGGGCAGATTTACAATTTGCAATGTAATAGTGTGTTTATTATTTATATGGATGTGTTACAAGATCGTTTATGTTCAGCTCATGTCCGTATTCGTTCCAGTCATCATAGATGCGTCCTGTCTGACGGATGATGATATCGCCTACGACGCCGTCTACCTTGGCAAACGGAAGAGTCTTATGATAGGTGATCTTGCTGCCGTTTCTTTCAAAAACGTAGCCGGTTCTGAAGCGTTCCTTCTCAAGAGGGTACTTGTATTCGCAGATCTCAGATATAAGCTTGAACAGGTTGTCGTTCTCTGTATCGAATACATTCTCAAGTGTGAGATATGAGTAATTGGCCCTGAGCTGAATTTCATGACCCTGGAATCTGTCAAGGAATTTTATGAGCTTTTCTTTCGTCTCAAGATCCTTGGCATCTTCAAATACTACACAGTTGATCCTTGTTCTGAACTTGAAAAGGTCGAATATCTCATCCGGACATTCCTTGACATAGTGCTTGAGGTGTCTTGACACATTGATGCAGCTGATCCTGTCAGCATACTTGTTGAGAATATCAGCAACATCCTGGATGGTCTGGCCTTCGCCGACAGGCATGGTGGTGTTGATATAGATATGGTGACCATCTGCTATGTGGTCAAGAATATTCTGAAGTGCACCAAGCTCTGCGAGAGGCTCTCCGCCTGTAAGTACTACGTCATTGTGCGGAAATATCCTGTCCATGAGATCAAGTGCCTGGAAACACCTGTTAAGGTCGAAAGAAGAAGTGTCCCGATACTCTTTCTTGTTAACGCAGAACGGACATGCATTGTTGCAGTCGTAAGGAACAAACATGGTCACTGTTGGACCAATCTTAGGAAAATCCTTTTTCATCAATTACTCCCCGATATTGCCGGTGCTGCAGCACCCTGATAGTGTGTGTAATTACATACGGCAACGCCGTATTATAGGTGAAACCATTATAACATTCGAACAACTGTTTGTAAACAGATGAGACGATAGTTTTTGATTTATCAGGAGCCTGTAATGTACGTATAAATGTCCGCTTTTTGCTGTAGATAGAACCGACTGTGATAGTGTATACTATGTATATTCTTTAGGTTAACAGAGGGGAAGCGAGTAGTGCGGAATAATCATCCCGTATTGAACTGGACAGGAACTGCAGTGCTTATGATGGTACTGTGGTTTGTTATGTCAGAAAAAACGGAACCTAAATTCCTCATACTCGGCGCTGTTTCAAGTATGCTGATCGCATCTGTATGTCTCAGAACGCTTACGATGCGCGGCGCAAAGACAGACAGAACATACTATCTTCTCGGAGTCAACATTTTCAGATTCATAGGGTATTTTGCATGGCTGCTTGTGCAGATCGCCAAGTCGGCCATTTATGTTGCCCGCATCTCGCTGTTTGACAGAAGCAAAGTGGATCCTTCGATCGCCTGGTTCAGGGCAGACTATGATGATCCTGCAGCATTATCCATGCTGGCCAATTCCATAACGCTGACCCCGGGAACTATCACTATCGATATTACAGATGACGGTATTTTCTCTGTGCATGCTCTTACCCGTGAGCTCCGTGAAGGCCTTCTCGACGGGTCCATGCAGGCCAAGGTCGCATGGCTGTACGGCGAAACGATCGAGTTCACACCGGTCGATGAAAAAGAAGTAAAGCCTGAAGTGCAGCAGAAGAGACCGGAACTTGTGCGCAAACGGTATAAAGTCAGGAGGAAGGGCATATGATGACTAACTTCTGGCAGTACGTGCTTGCGGCACTCATATTGATACTTGCAGCAATGGTAGTCCTGATGTTCAGAAAGAAAGCGCTGCTTGACAAGCTCAACTACGTTTTCGCGATGAACACTGTTATCGTGCTGCTTATTCTTGTTGTAGGATTTGCAGGCGGCAGGGAGGACATGTTCATAGACATAGCACTCAGCTATTCGATCCTCGGATTCGTAACATCAGTCATTCTTGCGAAGTATATAGGAGGGCGGAAAAAATGACAGTAACTATGATCATTACAGCCGTTCTCATAATACTGGGGCTGCTGTTCATGCTTGCATCGCTTATAGGCATAGCAGCGCTGCCTGATTTCTTCACAAGGCTGCATGCTCAGGGCGTGGGAGACACTCTCGGAGCATTCCTCATACTTGCGGGAATGATGGTCGCTGTTCATGGCGGGCTTCTTTCGGTCAAGATATTACTGATTTTTATCATCATAGTTCTCACGAACCCGATCGGAACCAACCTTATGATGATCGCGGCTATCAACAAAGAGGACTATCTCGGTTACAGGACCAGGGTGTCAGGCGAAGAGGCTGCAACTGAATATGTTTCACCAGATCCGGAACCGGAAGATGAACCGGAAAGGGCTGAGACTGAAAAGCCTGCTGCTGAAAAACAGGAAGAGCCAGCAACCGGCAAGCCGGAAGAAAAGCAGGAAAAGCCTGAAAAGAAACCTGAAGACAAGACCGAAAAGAAGCAGGCACCTAAGAAGAAACG
>CACWYF010000082.1 GCA_902765035.1 uncultured Eubacteriales bacterium | reverse complement strand
TCTCAGCTGTGTAGATTATTATTTATTGGGTTGAACCGCCGTATGCCGAACGGCACGTACGGTGGTGTGAGAGGGGCTACGAGTTAGCCCCTACTCGATCAGTTTTTTATGCCGGGCCGGGGAAAAGATGTATATGCAACTTGCAAATGTTTGTGTATAATCAGTTCAACTGTAAATTGAGGGGCATAGCTGCAGAGAGGGGTATAATTGCAACCGTGAAAGGAGAATCTCACTATGAGTGAAAAGAGTAGTTTCAACCCTGCAGATGCCAGCATGATAACCAGACATTATCTGGATTCCATACTTATAGAGGAACGCATAATCGATGCGAAGAAGGCATCACTTCAGACAGAGATATTCGGAGAGACATTCAGCACACCAATAATGATGCCGGCTTTTTCGTTTCTGAGGACATTCGTCAAGGAGCGGGAGAATGCCATGGTCGAATACTCCAGGGCAGCTCAGGAACTGAATATGGTCAACTGGGTCGGAATGATGGAGAATGATGAATTTGCCGATGCGCTCGCAACAGGTGCAAGGACGGTGAGAATCATCAAGCCGTTCGCTGATACTGACAAAGTGCTGGACCAGATCGCTTTCGCCGAGAAGAACGGAGCTTTTGCTGTCGGCATGGACATAGACCATGTATTCGGCGATAACGGAGAGTACGACGTTGTAGCCGATTATCCGATGAAGCGCCAGACGAAGGAGGACATACGCAGCTACGTTGAAGCTGCGGATCTTCCGTTCATCGTCAAAGGCGTGCTCAGCGTTTCTGATGCTTTAAAATGCGCTGAGGCAGGAGCGAAGGGGATAGTCATAAGTCATCACCGCGGCAGGATGCCTTTTGCCATCCCGCCTCTGATGGTGCTGCCTGAGATAAAGAAGGCTCTTGGAGATGACTGCGGGATGGAGCTGTTCGTGGACTGCGGCATCAGCTCGGGTGCAGATGCGTACAAGGCACTTGCGATGGGAGCGAAGGCCGTATCTGTCGGCCGCGCCATCATGCCGGGACTTGCTTCTGAGGGAACGGAAGGCGTTAAGAAGTACGTGACCGCAATGAATCAGGAGCTCGCGACGATAATGGGATACACAGGAGTATCCACCGTGAATGATTTTGCACCGGATACGCTGTGGGTGAACGGCAGTAGAATGACTGCGGAATAAATCAGAAACAGAGGCGCCAAAGCCGGAAAGTCAGAGGGGACAGATAAAACAGTGAAAACAGACAGCGTATTCAGGAAAAGAGTGATAATGTGCGTGACCGGAGTAGTTCTTTCCGGCGTGGCTGTAAGCTTCTTCAAGTCTGCCATATTCGGAGTGGACCCGTTCCAGGCACTCATGAGCGGTCTTGACGCGCTTATACCTTTTCAGTACGGAACACTTTATGTCATAGTGAACGCGGTGCTTCTCCTGTTCAGCATCGTCTTCGACAGGAAGAAGATCGGCCTCGGAACGATGATCAACCTGTTCCTTCTCGGATATATCGTCCAGTTCGGAGTGGATATCATCGCTGCCGCAGCACCCCATCCGGCTCTGTGGCTGAGGATCATCTTCCTGGCCATAGGCGTGTTCATCGCCTGCATTGCTGCTTCGCTGTACTTCACGGCAGACATGGGCGTATCCACCTATGATGCCATCGCGCTGATCATAACCGGTACCTGGGGCATAGGCAAGTTCAAGTTCGTAAGGATAATGACGGACTTTGCCTGCGTTATCCTGGGCGTCGGACTGTTCCTGCTGTCAGGCGCCGACCCGCACGGGCTGTTTGCCCTGGTCGGCATCGGAACAATAATATCCGCCTTCATGATGGGGCCGATGATCGATTACTTCAATGTGCATCTGTTCGGACCGATGCTGGAGAAGTAATATGGAAAAATGTTAGAAAAAACAAGAAAAATGCGTGCAGATGTCCTGTGGCTGGTATAGAATATCAGACACAGGATGTTTTTTGTATATTAAAAAACAGAAGGACACGGACTATGAGAAATAAATCTGTCGGATATACTGAATCTGCAAACTTCAGCTGTCTGGAGGATCTCGAGCAGACATATACAATGAAGACTATTACTCCGGTCACGCTGGCATACTGCGGCAGGGAGAACTGCGCGCCTGAGTGGACCTTCGGCCCTTATGTCAGGGAGCACTACGTCATACATGTTGTCAAGGCCGGATGCGGCACATACAGTCTCAGAAACAGGGAATTCAGACTTACTGCAGGGCAGATGTTCCTGATCTACCCGGGTGAAGTCACTCTGTACAAGGCTGATGCAGAAGACCCGTGGTCATACTCCTGGATAGGATTCAGCGGATACAGGGCTGACGCTATAGTGGAGGAGATGGGCTTTACTAAAGAGAACCCGGTCATAACGCTTGACAGCACACATCCTGTATGCGATTCCATAGACAGAATACTTGAAGCCAGCGACCTGACTCCGGCCAACGAGCTCAAAAGGATGGCGGCATTCTACGATACTCTTGCAGTCATGATAGAGATGAATCCTCATGAAAAGAAGCGCAGTCTGTCTGATGTCAAATATGTGAATATGGCTGTCGAGTACATTGCTGCCAACTACAGCGGCAAGATCAGGATATCCGAGATAGCAGATAAGGTGGGGATAAACAGGAGCTATCTGTCCAACATATTCAGCCGCGAGATGCACATGTCGCCTCAGGAATTCCTGATCAATTTCAGGCTGGAAAAGGCTGCACAGATGCTCAGGGAGACAGAAGAATCTATAGGAAGCATCGCGTCATCCGTCGGATATACCGATCCACTTACGTTCTCGAAAGCCTTCAGAAAGAAGTATAATGACACACCAAGCGGGTACCGCGCATCGTCGCCTGAGTTAACGCAGATTAGCGAACGCGGGCAATACCATGGAAATACAAGGCTTTGAGCGTTTTTTTGCTTACGAAAACCTTTTCGGAACAACTCACATAATCCTATTAAAATCTAACAGTTTTCCATATATTATTTTCTTCTATAAATGTAAAATCTGTGATAGTAAACTCAAGTAATTGTTACTGAGAGGAGGCAATATGAAGTTTAAGAAATTTGTTGTAGCTATGCTTTGCGTAGCAATGGTAGGCATGTTCGCTGCATGCGGCGGCGGATCAAGTGATTCCGGTTCCGGCGATGCCAGCGGCGCTATCACAATCAACATCTGGGATGCTAACCAGCAGGAAGGTATCCAGGAGATCTGCAACGACTGGACAGCTCAGGGCAACCCTGAAGTCAAGGTCGAAGTAATCGACTGGGACAACTACTGGACACTGCTTGAGGCAGGCGCTTCCGGCGGAGAACTCCCTGATGTATTCTGGATGCACTCTGACTATGCTCAGATCTACATGGAGAACGACGTTCTTCTTGACCTGACAGAGTACATCGAAAAGGACGGCATCGATCTCGGACAGTATTATCCTGATATCACTGCTATCTACCAGAGCGACGGAAAGACATATGCTCTTCCGAAGGACCACGATACAATCGCTCTCCTGTACAACAAGGCTCTCTTCGACGAGGCCGGCGTTGACTATCCTACAGATGACTGGACATATGAGGATATGTATGAAGCAGCTAAGACCATCACAGAGAAGACTGCTGATGACACATACGGCTTCGCCCTCAACACATCCAATGACCAGGACGGATGGTACAACTACGTATATGCTTACGGCGCTAACATCGTAAACACTGAAAAGACTGATACAGCTATCGACTCCGCTGAGGGTAAGGCTGCTATGGAAATGGTACGTAAGCTGCTCACAGTAGGAACACCTCAGGCTGTAGTTTCCGAGTCCGGTACAGATTCACTGTTCCAGTCCGGAAAGGTTGCTATGATCACACAGGGATCCTGGATGATCAACGCATTCTACACAGCTGAGAACCATGATGACTATGCATGGGCACAGATTCCTTACTGCGACAGAAACGGCGACGGACAGTGCCAGAAGGAAGAAAGACAGACTTGCTACAACGGACTTGGCTGGGCAGCAGCAGCTAATACAAAGAATCCTGATGCTGCAGCAAGCCTCATCGAGTACCTCTGCTCAAAGGATGCTCAGGTCAAGCAGGCTCAGCTTGGCGTAACAATGGCTGGTATCCCTGGAATCTCCGACGAGTTCGCTAACGCATTCGAGGGAATGGACGTATCTGCATTCACAAAGGTTGAAGAAGACGGTACACTCTTTGCTCGTCCGGGCACACGTAACTCCGGCGTATGGAAGAACCCTATGGAACAGGAACAGGGCTTCCTCCCTGCATGGCAGAATCCTTCCGATGCTGCTCTCATGGAGACAGCATGCGACAACGTAGCTAAGCTGATCCGTGACGCTATTGCTAACGAGAAGTAATACAGCTGATACGAACAGGTTCGCAGCAATAGAGATATTTTATCTCGATTAAAAAGCAAAGGCGGGCCATCAACTGATGGCCCGCTGTCCTTTATTCTTCAGGAATAAGGAGGAAATTATGAAAGAAAAAAGGCCGATGACGGCCAAGCAAAAGAATGAAGCGATCTGGGCATATGCCTTTGTCGCTCCGACTATCATAGGCCTGATAGTACTTAACTTCTATCCGGCTATTGACACCGTCTGGCAGTCGTTCTGCAAGACAGGCGACTTTGGTAAGGGTAACACATTTGTAGGACTTGAGAACTATTCAAAAGCGTTCGCTTCATCCGAAGTACTGCAGTCTATTCTGAATACAATCAAGTATGCGATCATTGAGGTTCCGTTCGGAGTCATCATCGCTCTCATACTGGCTGTATTCCTGAACAGAAAATTAAAAGGAACATCATTCTTCCGTACTGTATTCTTCCTGCCTATGGTCTGCGCACCGGCAGCTGTAGCGATGGTATGGAAATGGCTATATAACCAGCAGTTCGGTCTGTTCAACAATGTGCTCCATGCTAATATCGGATGGATCTCAGATCCTAAGATCGCATGGATCTCTGTTGGTATAATCGGGGTATGGTCAATCATCGGTTACAACATGGTACTCTTCATATCCGGTCTTCAGGAGATCCCGGGAGACTACTATGAGGCTGCTGAGATCGACGGTGCTACAGGCATCCGTCAGTTCTTCGACATCACAGTACCTCTGCTGAGCCCTACTACTTTCTTCATCGTGCAGACCCGTATTATCGGAGCTCTGACAATATTCGACCTTATGTTCATGGTTATGGACAGAACGAATCAGGCTCTGAGCAAGGTGCAGTCCACGGTATATGTATTCTATGAATACTCATTCAACCAGGGCAACAAGGGATATGGCGCAGCTATCGTAATGATACTCGTAGTATTCATCATGATCGTTACTGTCATAATGCAGCGCGCTGAAAAGCGTTTTGTATTCTATAACTAGAAAGGAGGGAACGATTCATGGAAAGCGCACGTACAAGAGCTCGCGTAAATACGACTATTATTTACATCATCCTGATCATCATGGCATTCATCATGCTGGTTCCCTTCGCTTGGATGATCCTTACGGCACTCAAGACCAACCAGGAAGCTATTTCGGTAAGCCCGTTCTATATCTTCCCGCATAACGGCTGGCACTGGGAGACATTCGGTGAGGTATGGAAGAGCTATAACTTCCTCGTTCTGTACAAGAACACACTGCTGATGATCTTCTTCCGTGTCGTATGTGCTGTCCTGACAGCTACTATGGCAGGATACGCATTCGGACGTCTGAAGTTCCCTGGCAAGAACTTCCTGTTCTCCCTGATACTCGTTCAGATGATGATCCCGTCAACGATCTTCATCATCCCGCAGTATCTGATGGTTTCAGGACTTGGCTGGCTGAACACAATGGCAGGACTTGTATTCCCTGGTATCGTAACTGCGTTCGGTACTTACCTGCTCAAGACAGGTTATCAGGGACTTCCTATGGACCTTGAAGAGGCTGCAAGCATCGACGGCTGCAACATCGGCCAGAGATTCTTAAGAATCATGATGCCGCTGACAAGATCTTCAATGGTATCGCTCGGTATCTTCACTGCACTGTTCGCATTCAAAGACCTGATGTGGCCTATGATCGTCTGCTCAAGCGTACAGACAACTACACTGGCAGCCGGTCTTGCAAAGGCAGGCATGAAGCCCTACGCAGCGTCTCCTGCCAGCTTTATCACCACCAGAAGCTACGAACAGTGCAAGGTCGACTGTGCCTACTCCGACAC
>CACWYF010000081.1 GCA_902765035.1 uncultured Eubacteriales bacterium | reverse complement strand
CCTTCATATCCAGTTTCTGTCCGTAGGGCCACGATTTCGCTATTGCTTCCTCTCGCCTGCACCTCACGATGCAAACCTTGCAATTCACTTTAGGGTTCGCCGGCAACTGCGCCCCTTATGGACTTTCACCACAGACTGACGGCATGCCCGTCATACACACAAAACCCCGGCCGGAGCCGGGGCGTGTAATGCGTATCTACTCTAAGCCGGAACTAGATGAGTGTTCCCATGTGCTTGAGTGTTCTGCAGAGCTGGCTTACATAGCTCATCTCGTTGTCGTACCATGCAACTACTCTTACCTCGAAGATGTGTGTTCCGCACTGCTGAGCGAGAGTCTGTGTAGCGTCGAAGAGTGAACCATAGCTCATTCCGATAACGTCGCTGGAAACGATCTCTTCCTCAGTGTATCCATAGGACTCAGTAACTGCAGCCTTCATTGCTTCGTTGATGCCCTCTACGGAAACTGTGTCTGTCATATCCTTGAGTGTAGCGTCGAGGATTGTGATGGAGCCTGATGGAACAGGTACTCTCTGAGCGGATCCGATCAGCTTGCCTGCGAGTTCAGGGATTACCAGACCGATAGCCTTAGCAGCGCCTGTGCTGTTAGGAACGATGTTGATGGCACCGGCTCTTGCTCTTCTGAGGTCACCCTTTCTGTGTGGTCCGTCGAGGATCATCTGGTCACCAGTGTAAGCGTGGATAGTTGTCATGAATCCTGTTCTGAGCTCTCTGTAGTCAGCAAGTGCCTTAGCCATAGGAGCGAGGCAGTTTGTTGTGCAGGAAGCGCCGGAAACGATTGTATCCTCAGCTGTCAGTGTCTCGTGGTTTACGCCGTAAACGATTGTAGGGAGGTCATTGCCTGCAGGAGCAGAAATGAGAACCTTCTTAGCGCCGGCGTCGATGTGAGCCTGGCTCTTAGCCTTTGATGTATAGAAACCTGTGCACTCGAGTACTACGTCGATACCGAGTTCTCCCCAAGGGAGCTTGCTTGCATCTGCTTCAGCGTATACAGGGAAGAACTTTCCGTCTACCATGATTCCGTTCTCAGCCTCTTCAACTACAGCGTCGAATCTCTTCTGTACTGAGTCATTTCTGAGAAGGTATGCGAGCATGTGAGGGCTTGTCAGGTCGTTGATAGCAACGATCTCGATATCCTCTTCCTTGTAGAGCTTTCTGAAAGAAAGTCTTCCGATACGTCCGAATCCATTGATTGCAACTTTCATATTAATCTATTCTCCTTTCGTTATGGATCCCCGGTCCCTTCTTCTGCCTTTTCCGAACCCCAAGGCGATCCTTACTATCTTGTCTGTTATGAGGCCTTCCGGCCATCATCGGGCCTGTACATTTCAGTCGTTTTTCCAAACCCTGAATCCCGGACATTCTATCACTATTTGATAATTATCTCAATCGATTTCGATAATTTTTCGTCAATATTTTGTTTTAATTCAAAACAACATCGCAAGGTATTGGTGTTTTGTCACTATAAACAGGCAAAATGTTTACTTCTGCTACTTGCTGCGTGACCCCGGCAGTAAATAAATAATGACGCCGATAACCACAGCCAGACCCAGCGGCTTTGCGATGTTGTCGGTCCATGTGAAAACATACCCTGAATGCGTAATGAACGTTCCTGCGATCAGTTCGCACAGGTTCCACACAGCGATGAATGCTATAACGTAAGCTGCCATCTGAGCATATCTGTTTTTAATCATCTCCCTCTCCTTTTTAAATGTCAGCAGCAGTTATTTCTGTTTGTTATACTACGCTTCTTATCTCTCCTTTTCAGACGCAGCCATAACAATTGATTGTCTGTTATAGTGAGTTCCGTATCTCCTCTTCTGTCTGTGCCAGAATACTCATGAACTCGCGCGAGGATATCCTCAGCGCGCCGTGTTCGAAGGAATCCTGCTGGACCAGCATGTCCGAGCTGACGACATATATCCTGCGGTTTTTCATCGCGTTGGTCATGAGTCCGATGCGGATGTCTGCAGGCTCATTCTCAGAGGTGAAAATCACCCTGACTCCGAGATGATCCTCTTCATATCCCTCGCCGCCGCTGACGTTGTATGCGTCAAATATGACGACTGTCTCGCTCCCGGTATATGCGGCATAATTGCAGAGCCTCTCCAAAAGCTGGTCTCTCGCTCCGCCCATGTCCTTCTTCGCAAGGTCCGTGAGGTATTCGTCTGCATGGATGAGATTGTAGCCGTCTATGAGGATGACAGGTCTCTCTTCCGGCGCAGACTGAGTCTTTTTCTTCTCATGTTTCTCGCGTATCTGCTGATTGCGGAGTTCGTCAGCAGCCTTCTGCTCTTCCGTCTTCTCAGGCATTTCGTATTCAGGGCCGAATCTGTTCTCCCTTGCAGACCTGCCTGTACGTTCCTTAGACGGTCCGTAGGTCCGCTCGAATATCATGCGGAGCTCCTTCTCGGCAGCGAGCTGGCGCTTCCTGGCCTCTGAATCAGACCTGCCTCCATGTATAGAACCGGTGTATCCGTCCATGTTTGAGGCGTTATCTGTGTACATGCCGCCTGCCTGAGAAGATGCGTATGCATTTCCTGCGATGTAGTCATATGCGCCGCCAGCATTTCCCGCATTCCTGTATCTCCTGAGCACGCTTCCTATATGCATGTGTTCAGGTACTTCATCCCACTTTACGAAATCGCTGCCACCGTGTGACACGAATACCGAGTCAGCAGGGTTGTCTGTGTCTCTCTCAGGATCATATCCGGATTCCTCTATGATCCTCTCAGCATCATGGCACGGTGCGTACCCCGCAGGGGTGCATGTAAGCCTGCCCGTACCGGATGTATAGGATATCAGTGTCTGCTGGTATCCTGCGATCTCAGATGCAGGCACACGCCCGCGTATCCTTGAAGTATCTCCTTCCTGCTCAAGAGAATCCTGCGTTCCGCCCATCTGCTGTATGTCCGTCATCGCACGCCCTACAGCCTGCGACGGCAGCTCGATCTCGTACTCATTCCACGGCTCAAGCAAAGCAGCCGCACCCGCAGCGCGAGCCTGCATCAGAGCATTCCTGACCGCCCTGTATGTCGCTTCGCGGAAGTCCCCGCCGCTCGTATGCTTGTCATGGGCTCTGCCCGCTGCAAGAGTTATCCTTACATCAGTGACCGGGGCTCCTGTCAGAGTACCTCTGTGCTCTTTCTCATCTATGTGTGTGAGTATCAGCCGCTGCCAGTTTCTGGCAAGCTCATCCTCAGGCGTTATGCTGCTTATGACTACCCCGCTGCCCGGTTCGCCCGGCTCAACTATGAGGTGCACCTCAGCATAGTGCCTCAGCGGCTCGAAGTGCCCGACGCCCTCGAATACATCAGTCACCGTCTCAAGGTACAGCACCTTGCCGCTCCCGAATGTAACATCGTAGCCGTACCTGTCTTTTATCATGGCGGTCAGGACTTCCAGCTGGACCTGCCCCATGAGTCTTATTTCTATCTCGCCTGTCTCCTGTATCCTGCGCACACTGAGTGACGGATCCTCCTGAGCCAGTTTCTCCAGATCCTTCATCACAAGGTACGGGTCCATCCCGGCAGGTCCGCTGACCGTGTACACCATGAAAGGCCTGATTACAGGATCCGCTGCAGGCATCTCAGCTCCCAGAGAGTCTCCCGGCATCACATCAGGCAGGCCTGTCAGCGCACATACCGTTCCGGCCTCAGCCTCATTCACAGGAGTGAACCGGCTGCCCGAATATATCCTGATCTGGTTGATCTTGGTCTCGCTGTCTTCCTGCTCTCTTCCCTGCACCCGGTGGTGCACGGAGACCGTATCCCTGGCCCTGAGTGCTCCGCCTGTTATCTTTGCGAATACGAGCCTGCTCCCGTCATCACCGGCAGCCGTCTTGTATATCCTGGCACCGAACCCGCCGCTGTACTCAGGCATGATGGTGAACCTGCTGAGAGTCTCGAGCAGGTCTTCTATCCCTTCCAGCTTCAGTGCCGAGCCAAATATACAAGGCACTATCTCGCACCTTCTGATCGCCTCAGCTATGCTCGCATCATCAGGAGCTCCTTCGAGCTCACCTTCGAGCACCATGTCCGCAAGCTCAGGTGAGTGCAGGGTTATGTCATCTATAAACTTCTCCAGGGCAGCAGCTTTCTTGCCACCTCTATCACTGCCTCTTCGTTCGGAGGCATCTCCGCTCTCAGGCGTCACGCTGAAGTCCACGCCCTCAAGCACTCCGCTGAAATCCACCGGCCCGCATCCAAGCTCATCCGCGAGCTCAGCGAGGATGTCCTCCTTCTGCCTGACCGCGATATCCATCTTATTTATGAACACGAAAACAGGGATGCCCCTGTCAAGGAGCAGCCTGTACAAAGTCCTCGTATGCGCCTGCACACCCTCCGATCCGCTGACTACGAGAAGAGCGTAGTCGATCACGGACAGCGCGCGCTCCATCTCCGCCGCAAAGTCGACGTGTCCCGGAGTGTCGATAAGTGTGAATTCAGTCTTCCTGCCTTCCGGGCCGGCCGTGAACAGGGCCTGCCTCGAGAAAACAGTGATCCCGCGGTTCCGCTCTATCTCGCTGTCATCAAGAAAAGCGTCGCCGTGATCGACGCGCCCTATCTTCCGCAGCTCCCCCGTTCTGTACAGGATAGCCTCGGACAGAGTCGTTTTTCCCGCATCGACATGCGCAAGTATTCCGAGTGTTATTCTTCTTTTCGCATCCTTATATGCCATATATTATTGCGATTTATCTTTTCTCAGGAGCGCCTTAGCTTCCAGAGCAGGTCAAAGCAAAGCCTTCGGAACGGAGTGTCACCGCCGTCGTTCAGATCGATCGGGTCGGCATGTCTCATCAGGTATCCGAACCAGCCGGCTCTCATGCAGATATCGAAAACGACCGCATGGAAATATATCTCCCTGGCAAGCTTCTGTCGGGTCATGCCTTCTATCTTTCTCTCCGCCAGGATCCGGTCGGCCTCCCTGAGGCAATTCTCCTTGTCTAAGAAGCGGATCGCCGACGGGATTGAGAGCTTTTTCAGGTCTCTCTCACGCTTGCGTTTTCCGGGTATCATTCTGCTCATCTATTTCTCAGCAAGGTACTCTACGATCGTATGAGCGGCTATATTGCCCTCTCCTACGGACTTGGCTATCTGATAAGGCCTTCCGGTGCAGTCTCCTGCAGCGAAAACGCCCTTTATATTGGTGTTCATCGCTCTGTCAACGATAATATGTGCTCCGTCAAGTTCGAGATCCTTGAGAAGAGTCGTCGGTGCGATCGAGTTTCTGAGGCAGAAAATGCCGTCAACTGCCACCTCAGTGTCGTCTGTGAGGATGACTCCGTCTGCCTTGAGCCCGCCTTTGATCTTCTTCACAGGCTTTGGCAGCATCTCTATCTTACCTGCGTTCCCGCCTTCTGCTCCGCTGCCGTTTCTGCCGTACTTTCCGCCGGCATATCCGGATGCCACGTACACCTTGTCCGCGAGTTCAGCGAGGTAATCAACCTCGTGCTCGAATCTCTCGTCACCGCAGAATACTGCGATCGTTTTGCCCTTATAGAGGAAGCCGTCGCATGTAGCGCAGTAGCTGACTCCGCGGCCGAGCATCTCTTCTTCGCCTTCAAATCCCTTAGCTGCAGCCGCTCCTGTTGCCAGGAGGATGGTCCTGGCCTGATACACATCCGAACCTGCCGAAAGCATGAACATGTCGCCCATCGGCATGATGGCTGTGACCATCTGCTCTGTGATCTCAAGACCCATCTCCTCTGCATGAGCCTCGAACTTGCCTATGAGATCCTTTCCGGAGATGTATCCCATTCCCGGATAATTCGCGATCTTCTCGGACTTCTCGACCTTGGTGCTGAGGTTCTTCGCTCCCAGCCATATAAAGCTCTTGTTGTGCAGCTTGAGGTTGATAGCAGCGGACAGTCCCGCAGGACCAGTTCCGATTATTGCAACATCATAAATGTCCATTGTTCTCTCCTTTTCCGTCCTTATTTATTACTGATACCCTTTCAGTCTTACAATTGTTTCCCCCATACGTGAGCGCCTTGCGGCACTGCACAGAATTCCAGAATGATTTTATCATAAACTCCCGTGCTGCAGACATAAAAATGCTCCGGATCAGGGATCAGTTCCTTCCGGAGCATTCTGTATCGATTCAGTTCTTCATGCTGCCTCTATAATGCGACCTGCTCGGTGCCCGTGACCTTGTAGTCAGTACCCTTCAGCAGGCGGACAAAATCCGCTTCGCTCTTCTCGCTCTTGGCGAGGACTTCCGCTCTTGCGCGGCCGAGATTGACATGCGCCCATGTGTCGCCGGATGCGTTGATAGCATTCTCTACCCT
>CACWYF010000080.1 GCA_902765035.1 uncultured Eubacteriales bacterium | reverse complement strand
ACAGGATATCGTATTCCAGCGGGTTAAAGTCTCCTGAACCCAGATCGATCCTGTGGACCTTCGGTACGAGACCAAGGTTCTGTGCATAGCGTACAAGTGCCATAACATTGCCCCTGTCTCCGTGGAGATAGAGAGTGTCAGGATACATCCATGCGATGTCTATCTCAGGCTTCATCATGCTGATGATCCTGGTCTTGTTCTTTTCGTCTTTTACGCCTTCTTCCCTGATGATGTCCTCAACAGTCAGAAGCTGTGTATCTTTTCTGTTCTTGTTCTTCTTATTCTTATCTTCCATCTTACTTCCCTTTCCTGACCAGTTCCTGAATAACCTCAAACTTGTGAAGTGTGACGGCAAGATAAATATTCGTGTAGCCGCATTCGTCGATTATATCGAGTATCTCTTCCTCATCGCCTGTAGGGATGATATCGACCCTGGACGGATCGACCCCGCCGTACATGAAGCAGTTCGCTGCATCATAAGCTACAGTATCCGTGACAAAATAGAACTGTTTTACGTTGGATCTGATGAGCTGAGAATAGTCGCAGTCAAATGCATAGAAGGTATTGATATAGTACGGATCTATATCGTTGACTGTATCCAGCCCGATGATCACTACCTTATCTTCCTTGTCCGCTGCGATCGTATTGATAAAGTTCTGGAAAGTCTCCGGATTCTCCTGCTTGAATCTCATGAACTTTATATGCCTGCCCTTGTATGTTACCGACTCTATCCTTCCTGCCAGGAGCTTGAAGCTCTTGAGAGCCTCAGCGCACTGCTCCTCAGTGAGTCCTGCGATCTCCTTGCATGCGGCAGTAGCTGCTGCATAGTTATACAGCATATGAGGCGGATCATAAGGCATCGTGTATTCCGTCCCGTTGATGCGGAAAGTCTTTGCGGCAAAATCAGCATCCACAGCCCTGTAGTCTGCCTCTTTCGAGATGCCTTCCTTAAGATTGCCGTTGTTGTTCGTGTATCCGCATTTATCACAGTGGAAAGAGCCCAGTCCGTCATTATTGTAGTAATCGACCTTGATGCCGCTCTGGCACTTCGGACACGGAAGAGTAACGAACGTGTCATCCTTCCTGAAGGCCATCGAATGCTTCTCTGCTCCGTAGAACACAGTCTTAGGAGAATAGTCAGCCAGCGAACATGATCTGGCCTCGTCTCCGTTCAGGAATACGTTCATTCCGAATTTCTCAATGACACGTCTGATCTTTCTGTAGATGTAGTCCGGATCTCCGTTGCGCTGCATCTGATCCTTGAGGATGTTGGTAACAATAAGATTGTTGCACGGGAGCTGCTCCCTTATCTGGTAGAGATATCTCTCATCAGTCTCGAAAACAAAATAGTCAGCCTTGACATTTCCGTTGAGCGAAGAAGCCTTGAGAAGCGATGTAGCAACTCCGGTTGTAAGGTTGGCGCCCTCGAGATTGGAAACAACGCTGAAACCGTTATATCTCAGGATATGCGTGACAAGATTGGTGACTGTGGATTTACCGTCAGTACCGGTGATGAAAATCGTCTTGTCAGGATCTGTGCCATTGATATGAGCGATCAGCTCAGGGTCAATGCGCATGGCTGTCTCACCTGCCCAGTTGGTTCCCCTGTTCTTCGCGATCAGACTTATGGCCAGATTCCCGAGCTTTCCTACTGTAATGCCTGCAGTTGTTTTAAAACTCATAATTGAAAATTTCCTTTATAGATAGATAATTATTTGCGGGTAGTACATTTCCAGAATTTTTGCATGATATGTCCTACTCATACTTTTAGTAAGTATACCTTGAAAAGGCCTCTCTGTGTAGTAAAAACCCATGATTTATGCGTAAAAGAGAAAGACCGGACTCTAATGAACCCGGTCTTGAATACTTATGGAAAACGACGATTATTCTTCGTCCTTTGCTTCCTCAGCAACCTCTGCAGCCTCTTCAGCTGGTGCCTCTTCTTCAGGAGCTGCTTCCTCTTCAGGAAGAGCTGCCTTGATGCTCAGGCTGATTCTTCTCTTTTCAGGGTCGATCTCCATGATCTTGACCTTGACTGTCTCGCCGACCTTGAGCTCATCACTTACGTTCTCAACTCTCTTGTTAGCGATCTCTGAAATATGAACCAGTCCGTCAAGTCCTGCTTCGAGTTCTACGAATGCACCGTACTCCTTGGTCTGAACTACCTTACCATCGAGTACATCGCCTACCTGGTACTTGTCCCCTACAAGAGTCCAAGGTTCAGGCTGGGTCTGCTTGAGTCCGAGAGAGATCTTGCCCTTTTCCTCGTTGAGTGAGAGGATCTTGACATTGATGATGTCTCCGATTTTGAGAACTTCTTCAGGGTGCTTGAGCTTGCCCCAAGAAATCTCGGAAATGTGGAGAAGTCCGTCAACTCCGCCGATATCTACGAATGCACCGTAGTCGGTGAATCTCATTACCTTACCTTCAACTACATCGCCGACATTCAGATTGCTCCAGATCTCAGCAACTGCCTTACGCTTTTCCTCTACTAGTACTGTCTTGCGAGAGAATACTGCTCTGTTACGCTTTGTATCAACTCTGATAACTCTTACATCGACATTCTGTCCGAGGAACTCATCTGCGTTCTCAACATATCTGTCGGAAAGCTGGGACATAGGGATGAAACCTGTGATCTCCTTGTAAGCTGCGATAACACCGCCGTTTACGGCTCTTACCAGCTTAACGTTGATAACATCCTTATTCTCCATTGCTTCTTCGAGCTCTGTGTAGTTCTCTACCGCTACGAGTCTCTTCTTGGAGAGGAGGATTCCGCCTTCTCCTTCGTCAGACTTGATAACCTTAGCCTGGATGTCATCGCCTTCCTTGAATACGTCAGAGAGTTTCTGTCCTTCTTCGAGAACAACCTCATCAGCTCTGAGGATTCCGTCTTTCTTGCATCCCATGTTGACGATTACTGCATCGTCCATAACCTGATCAACCTTACCGTCAATAACATCGCCTGGCTTTGGTAAACGTAAAGATTTCTCAATGTCATCCATGAAATCCATCATCGGATTCTGTTCCATATTCTTTGTGACATTTTCGCTCATACTAGAAATAACCTCCTTGATAATCCATTCGGGCGTAGACGCGCCCGCTATAAAGCCAATTTTATTACTTTTTGCAGCTTGTTTCAATAGCTTATCGTCAGCATTTTCAATAAAAATGCTATTTTCACAATTATTTTTAGCTATTTCATACAGCTTTCCCGAGTTGGAACTGTGCTTGTCCCCAACCACGACCATCATGTCGACTTGACGGGCCAGCTGACGGCAGCTCTCCTGCCTGTCTCTCGTTGCATTGCATATTGTCCTGCGCACATCGTAGGCTTTGCCGGCTTTGTCAAATACCGAAAGTATGTCTTCCAGGAGCTCTGCCTTGATGGTTGTCTGGCATACGATCACCGGGATGTCAGCCTCTGCATGCTCTGAAACGTAGGCCTCAGCCTCCTCGGCATTGCCGATGACTGCTGCCTCATATCCGCACCAGCCGCAGGTCGCTTTTACTTCCTGATGATTCCTGTCGCCCACCATAATCACGGGCTTTCCTGCCTCATGTGCTTCACTGACGATATCATGTATCTTCTTAACGAAGACGCAGGTAGTATCGACAAGCCTGATGCCGCGGCGCTCCGCTTCCTCATAGAATTCTCTCGGTTCACCGTGCGACCGTACGATCACAGTATCGCCCTCTCCTGCTTCGGAAAGAGATCCTATCATTTTGACTCCCATCGACTCGAGTCTTGAAACTACAGCGCTGTTGTGGATGAGATGGCCGCAGGTAAAAAGCCTGCCCTTACCATCTGAAGGATCACCATCCTGCGCGGAGGCATGCTTCTCTGCTTCTGTGAAAGCCAGGTTGATGGCTCTGTCTACTCCGAAACAGAATCCGGAGTGCTCTGCTCTTATGATTTCCAATTCAGGTTCTCCTTATGCGAAAGCCTGCCGTAGAAACCGGCAGGCAGTTATGGCTATTGATCGTTTATCTTGCCACTATCGCTGCAATTATCAGCATCGCGGCGAATACAGTGACTATTGCTGTAACAATGTCTCCGACAAGTCTGTCCTCATTCTCGAATGAGAAGTTCTTGATACGGACACTGCTGCTGTTTCTGGTCCACAGAGTCGGATCTCCGAAGTGCAGCCTGAGGTATTCCGCTGCCCTGCCGCTGTGGATACCGCACCATCTGAATATGCCCTCAATGATGTGGGATATCTTCTGAATAAGTGTGTTGAAAGGTCTTCTGTAGAACCAGTCAAAATCCACGGTCACTTCGTCGTGCGGTTTCATCTTCTTGAGATACAGGAAGAACGGTATCGATCCTCCGATGAAGATGGCGACATATTCAAGAACATGTCCCATGTGATAAGGCTCTGCAATCGTCTTGTACGGCATGAGAGCATAGAACTTATCCGGGAATATACCGATCGCAATGGTTGCAGCGGTACCGAGAATCATAGCAAGATTCATCGAGAATGGTACCTTCTTCTCCACTTCGGAAGCTTTCTCATCATCACAAGGTCCGAAGAATACAAAATAATTGATCTTCAGCGTAATGGACAGAAGTGTACCGACGCCGCCCGCAGTTAGCATCAGTGCCGGAATGGTATAACCTCCCTCATGAACTGCATCCATGATAAGCGCTTTGCTCACAAATCCCGAAAGTCCCGGCAGTCCTGCTATAGCGAGGGAGCTTATGAGGAAGCAAACAGCAGTTACAGGCATCTTCTTCGCAAGTCCTCCGAGCTCGGTGATATTGCTCCTGCCTGTAGCATATATTACTGCGCCGGCACCCATCATAAGGACTCCCTTGAACAGGATGTTGGTAAAAGCATGTGCTGTTGCAGCATCTATGCCTATCGCGCCGCCGACGCCCGCTGCAGCTATCATCATGCCAAGCTGGCTTACGATGTGATATGCCAGAAGTCTTCTGATGCCGTTTTCCATGATCGCCATGCAAGCGCCGTAGATAGCGACGATCGCGCCGATCCACACCAGATCCGTCATGCCGCTCATCATCCTCAGCATGAGGTATATCGCAGCCTTGGTTGTGAACGATGAGAGATATACTGTTCCGGTTGCAGTTGATTCCGGGTAAGCATCCGGAAGCCATGCATGCAGAGGCGGTATAGCTGCGTTGACAGCGATGCCTATCGCGATCAGCCAGAAGCATGGTTCTCCGATGCAGTCTGAAAGATGTCCGAGATTGTTGTCATAGTGGAACATGTATATGATAAGTCCCGCAAGCAGCATGTTTCCGCCGAATGCGTGCACCAGTATGTATCTGAAGGATGCCCTCGCAGATGCCCTGTCATGCTTGCAGTAAACAACATACATCGATGCAAACGCTGATATCTCCCAGAAAACGATCAGCGAAATGCAGTCTCCTGCCAGGATGACTCCCATTACACTTCCTGCATATACCATTGACATACCACACTCATATCTGTGCTGGATACCGATGCCATAGATCCCATTGAGGATAGCTATGACGCAGAACACAAGCATGAATGTCCATGCCAGGCTGTCAAGATGTATGAACTCCATCTGGATGTATGGAGTAAGTTCATACGGAAGACTGCTGTCTGCTGTCATCTGCAGGAAAGCCCATGCAGCAGTTACAGGCGCGACAATGCTGAGAGGCTTTCTTAAGCCCCTCGGAAGAAGCATGACAAGAATACCGAACAGGATCATTATGATCCCCGGGTGCAGCATCATCATTAACTTGTCAGCTGTAAATCCTGCCAACCGGCATCCTCCCTGCTATTCAGCTGCCTCATTGATAAGGTCGAGTATTTCTCTCTTGGTAACTTTATTCGGAAGCTCTATTCCCATTCCGATGGCAATCTCTGTGAGTTCCTTTTTATTCATGTGCATCGAAGGCTTGCGTCTTCTTTCCGTGAAGGCCTTCTCCAGGCTGTCGCGTATCTCAGCATAGGATTCTGACCATTCGCTGGCAGCCTCGCTCTCCGCAGCCTTAGCCTTAGCTTCATCCATAGCCGCCTTAGCCTCCTCGAGCTCTTCAGCAGCCTCTTCCTCTTCTTTTCTCTTAGGCTTCCTGGTCCTGCTTGTCTTGGCCCTGATGCTGAAGCCGAATGTCTCTTCCGGAGACTTAGGTTCTTCAACCACTTCCGGTTCAGGTTCAGGCTCTGGCTCAGGTTCCTCAACCACTTCCGGTTCAGGTTCTTCAATTATTGCTTCAGCAGGTTCCTCAGGGGTCTCTGCAGCCGGCTCTTCCAACGCCTCTTCAGGCTCCGGCTCTTCAATCAGTTCAGGCTCTGACTCTGGTTCAGGTTCTGGAACCGGCTCAGCGGCTTCCGCTTCCTCTTCATGGACTTCTATGC
>CACWYF010000079.1 GCA_902765035.1 uncultured Eubacteriales bacterium | reverse complement strand
CTGCTCTCATTGGCCTTAACAATGCCTGCAAGCTTGTCGTTGCCATTTAAGGAAACCTTGATGTGATCCATAACTTCGAATCCGGAATCCTTACGCATTGTCTGAACTTTACTGATAACCTCAAGGACAAAGCCTTCGTTTAAGAGCTCCTCAGTAAGGTTGGTGTCAAGAACAACTGTGATTCCCCAGTTCTCCTGAGAAATGAAGCCTTCCTTCTGAGCCATCTCGATAAGGAGATCTTCCTTAACAAGCTCTACGTCAACATCGTTAACTGTGAACTTGATAGATCCATTTGTGTTAAGCTCATCCATTGTAGCGTTTCCATCAAGTCCCTCAAGGTAAGCCTTGATAGCACCGATGTTCTTGCCGTACTTAGGTCCAAGTGTCTTAAGCTGTGGCTTGAATGTATATGTTGTGAACTCACTTACATCATCTGTAAATGATATAGCCTTAACATTCAGCTCGTCAGCGATAATATCCTGATAGAAGTCAGAGAGCTCCTCTTCGGCTTTTACGAACATTCTTCCGATAGGCTGACGGTTCTTGATGTTTGCTGCATTTCTTGCTGCTCTTCCAAGAACTACGATATCAAGGACTTCTTCCATGTCCTTCTCAAGCTTGATGACGTTGGCATAGCTGTCTCCTACGAGCGCAAGGTCGCCGTTCTTGACGCCAGGCGCACGTACAGTAACTACGTTACCTACGATAGATTCTATTTTTGTATATACTTTCTGCATACTAGCGACCTCCTACTCTACGACCTTTGCCATGTAAAAGTCTGAGATCTTTTTCTCCTGTGCTTCGAACTCCGGAGTCTCGAACTCACATCCGTGCCAGTCAAGGAATTCCTGTCTGAGCTGGTTGAAGAATGCACGGATCTCTCTCTTGTCTGTGATATCGTATGTCCTTGTCAACGCATCATAGAGTCTGCCGAATTCCTTGCGCTGTCTCTCAGGCGAGCAGGCTTCATCGATAGGATCGAAGGAGTTCTGCTGCAGATATACTGCGTCGAGAAGTTCGCCCTTCTGGTATGTGATGTAGTCTTCGCTGGATGTACCTTCCTCGCCGACTACCTTCATCATCTGACCTACTTCGGTGCTCCTGATGAGGATTGCACGGGCTCTGTTGACAAGATCCATATCTACAACGCCCTTGTACTTTGACCAGGAATCTACCGGATGGATAGCAGGGTACTTACGGGCATCTGAACGCTCTCTGGCAAGTCCGTGGAAAGCTCCTACTACCTTCAGTGTAGCCTGAGTTACAGGTTCTTCGAAGTTACCGCCGGCAGGTGATACGGTTCCGCCGATGGTGATAGATGCCTTGGTTCCGTCATTCAGGCGGACAACGCCGGCTCTCTCGTAGAATGCTGCAATTGTGGATTCGAGGTAAGCCGGGAAAGCTTCTTCGCCCGGGATTTCCTCAAGACGGCCTGACATCTCACGCATCGCCTGAGCCCAACGGCTTGTCGAGTCTGCGAGGAGCAGTACGTCGAGTCCCATCTGTCTGTAGTACTCAGCAAGTGTTACCGCTGTGTAGCAGGAAGCTTCTCTGGCGGCTACCGGCATGGACGATGTATTACAGATGATGATTGTTCTCTCCATGAGTGAACGGCCTGTTTTAGGGTCTTCCAGCTCAGGGAATTCCTTAAGTACTTCTACTACCTCGCCGGCACGCTCTCCGCATGCAGCTACGATTACCATGTCAGCCTCGGAGTTCTTGGCCTGCATGTGCTGAAGTACTGTCTTGCCGGCTCCGAAAGGTCCCGGGGTACAGAATGTACCGCCCTTTGCTACCGGCAGGAAGGAATCGATACAGCGGATCTTGGTTACGAGCGGCTCTGTCGGACGCAGTCACCTTTTGAATTTTCAATAACACATATAGTGGAGTGGACATTGTATGAGCCCGCCTCCTTGATTGACTTCACTGTCCAGTCATTTCCCTTAAGCGTGAAAGGAACCATGATGTGGTGTGTGAACAGACCTTCAGGTACAGTACCGACAGTATCGCCTGCCTGTACTTTATCTCCTATCTGAGCGACCGGTGTGAAGTCCCAGTCACGATCCGGAATGGCATCCAGATATACTCCTCTGTCCAGGAAGAATCCGCACTGATCTGCAAGTGCAGGCAGCGGGTTCTGCAGACCGTCATAAACCTGTGTCAGCAGTCCCGGACCCAGATCTACGCTCATCAGCTCTCCGGTGAACTCTACAGGATCACCTACCTTGATGCCGTTGGTCATTTCGTAGATCTGCATACTTACTTCCCCGTTATTGATACGGATTACCTCGCCCTTGAGGCGCTTATCATCAACGAGGATGTAACCAACTTCATTCTTGCGAACGGAGCCATCGAATTCGACCTTGATAAGGTTACCGTTGACTCCGGTTACATATCCTGTTTCTGTTTTCATATATCACTCCTACAAACTGTATACGCGCTGCTGTATTCCGTCGAATAGAGACTTGAATTCAGCCTGGCCTTTGTCCTGCTCGAAACAGCTGAGCCTCTCAAGCAGTTTTAACTTGATCGCATATCCGAAGAGCACATAGTCATCGAACATATGCAGACCAACCAGCGAGTCAAGGTTTTCGAACTCGTACTCCAGCAGAAGCTTCTCTGCCTCCAGCGGATTCTTTGCTGAAAGTGCAGAGCCTACCACCTGGGATATAAAGCCGTCCTTATCATAAGC
Source organism: uncultured Eubacteriales bacterium (assembly GCA_902765035.1). Taxonomy (GTDB): domain Bacteria; phylum Bacillota; class Clostridia; order Peptostreptococcales; family Anaerovoracaceae; genus Crickella. Next base: position 5,516 of record CACWYF010000079.1, on the reverse strand, counting down.
TGATGAATAACTCTTGCCGAGGTTCATGCTTCTCTGATAACTCAGTTCTTTCTTAAGCATCCCATAGAACTGTGCCCATTCTTTTATGAGCGGTCCTTCTGTGGAAGAGAGTGTGAGATTCTCCAGAAGCTCATAGTCCGAATCACTCACGTTTGACTGGCAGCAGTTCAGGAATTCGCTGTATGTGATCGGCATCTCCCCGTCTGCTTTCAGCTCAGGCAGGCTTGCTATCAGATAATAATATGAAGCCATACTGCGCCTCCTTCTTTACTGGAAGTCCAGATTTCTGAAGTATGGCATCAGCATCTCCATGATTCCGTCATCTGAACAGTCAAAATATCCGGATCCGTCTTTTGCTGCAAGGCGGAAACCGCTCTGAACGCTCTTGGTAGGTCTGATTTCAAGTCCGTTCTTGATCTCAGCTGCAAGCTCAGACTTCAGGGCATCACTTACCTCGGATACTTCTGCAGCAAGGTCAGCAACATTCTCACCTGCAACTGCAGCGCGAATCAGTTTTCCAAGGCCTTCGCCGCCGGAAAGTTCCTTGCCGATTCCTGCTGCGAGGATCTTCTCGAACTCACCCTGGATCTCTGTCTTGAATGCAAGTACAGCATCTCTCTTCGCCTGCTCAGCACTTACTGCTGCGCTTTCCTTCAGAATCGCGATTTCCTTTTCAGATGCATCCCTGACCTGCTGTGCTTCAGCCTTAGCGCTGGCAACGATTGAGTCGGCTTTCTTCTTTGCTTCTGCGATTATGGATTCCGCTTCAGCGTTTGCCGCCTCTACCCCTTCCTTGCGGATAGAGGTTACAAGGTCTTGGATCTGTAATTCCATAGGCACCTCCTATTCCTGTATCAGTAACTTACTTGATCGAAAACTAACATTGTCTACATAAAAACTGCTTCTCCCGCCGGCTGCGCAGAATACGCACACCAGCTGAATAAGCAGCAGTCACAATTCAATATCCGCCTTCGACATACACAATACTTCCTTTCCTCTGCACAGCATTGCGGACCACTTCCGACCGTCGGGCGGCGGAGCTGTAAAGAAGAGCTCCGAAACCCGGAAAAGCCCGTTTCTGCGCAAATTCCTAGATGTATTAATTATAGTATTTGAACTAACATGCTTCAAATAAAACAATAATTAGACAAAATTGTGGAGTAAAGTCCATTGAAATCCCGCCTTTTTTGCGTTTGTTAATTAATTATCATAATCCAAAAATACAATCGAACCGCAGTCTAAACGGCAGTCCATCAGGCGAATGCTTGTTTTTTCAATGCCTCATAGCGTCCGGTGAGTTTTCGAAAACTGTACGAAAACCAAAAGCAGAGTCCGATGAAGGACTCTGTACAGGTGGTCAGTATACATTTTGTGTTAATTTAATATCATATTTTACTGTTCTGCAGCATTTTCACCCGTTCAAATCATCAGTCAAGGAAGAAAACGCCTGAAGCCAGGAATGTCGTTACCACCATTGCGACGGCTACGATTATCGCCATTACCTTCGCTCCGCTGTTGAGCCTTCTTCTCTGCTCCTCATACTGCTCCATGCTCTTGCGCTCTGCCGCTTTTCCCGAACTGTTGCTCTTGCTGTACTTGTTTGCCATTCTTTTCCTTCTTTCTATTTATGATAAGCCTCTCCGGCATTGATCTTGAATGCTCTGTATATCTGCTCGAGCAGCACTACGCGCGCGAGCTGATGCGGCAGTGTTATCCTGCCAAAGCTGAACCTCAGGTCCGCCCTCTTCTTCACTTCATCGGAAAGGCCGAGGCTGCCTCCTATTATAAAACTGATTCGTGAGTTATTAAAGGATATATCTGAGATTTTCTTAGCCAGCTCTTCAGACGAAAGCTCCCTGCCCCGGATGTCCAGCGCAACCACGTAATCGCCTGCAGCGATCCTGGACAGGATCTCCCTGCCCTCCGTCTCGATGACATTCCTCTCATCTGCAGCGGACGCGTTGGCAGGCAGCTTTGCCTCTTTTACCTCTATCACCTCCGGATTGCAGTAGCCCCTGAGGCGCTTGAGATATTCAGCGTATGCCGCATCCCAGTATTTTTCCTTCGACTTACCGACACATATGACTTTGATGTTCAGCATAAGTGACCTTTCTGTTTTTTATTACAACTGTATATAACAAACACGCTCTCCGCATAGTATAATTGCACTTGTAGTATGCAAATTGTTTGCAGTTACAGCAGTTCCGCACAGCATACACAGTATAAACGCTTCCGGAACTGTTGTCCACTTTTAAGGCAGAGGTGAAAATGAAGAAGCAGGCTCTTGTAGGTATGAGCGGAGGTGTCGACTCCAGCGTTGCGGCTTTCCTTGTCAGGGAGGCCGGTTATGATGTGACCGGCGCCACCATGAGGCTCTTTGACAATGAAACGATCGGCATAACGGATAAGACGTGCTGCAGTCTCAGCAGCATCGAAGACGCATGCGCTGTTGCCAACAGGCTGGGCATCGGCTATGTCGTTTACGATATGCGGGAAGACTTCAGGCACGAAGTCATCGACCGTTTTGTCAGCGCATATGAGCACGGCGCCACGCCTAATCCATGCGTTGCCTGCAACAAATACCTCAAATTCGACAGGCTGTATGAGCTGAGCGCACGCGATCTGCTGGCGGATTCCGGCGAAACAGTTTTGCCTGAAACGGCCGGTGAAGCAGACGGGGACTTCCCGCCTCTCAGCATCGCTACAGGTCACTACGCTGTCATTGAAAAGTCCGGAAGCGGCAGGTTCATGCTCCGCAAGGGCATCGACCCGGGCAAGGACCAGAGCTACTTTCTTTACGACCTCACACAGGAGCAGCTGTCGCGCACACTCTTCCCTCTCGGCGGGCTTACCAAGCCTGAGGTCAGGGAGATTGCTGAAAGCCAGGGGCTCGTGACCGCGAAGAAGCGCGAGAGCCAGGACATATGCTTTGTGCCGGGCGGCGACTACGCATCATTCATCTGCGGATACACCGGGCACGACTATCCTCCGGGGATTTTTGTCAGCAGAGACGGCACCGTCATGGGAACTCACAAGGGGATCATCAATTACACTATAGGGCAGAGAAAAGGTCTCGGACTCGCTCTGAAGAAACCGGCTTACGTGCTCAGCATAGACACGGATCAGAACCGGGTCATCCTCGGGGACAACGAGGACCTGTTCACAAGAGAGCTGACAGCTGAGTCCTTCAACTGGGTATCGACAGAAATGCCGCAGAGCGACATGCGTGCGTCGGCGAGGATCAGATACAGGCATCATGAATCGCCGGCAACGATAATCCCGCTGTCAGAAACTTCAGTCAGGATCATCTTCGATGAGCCGCAGCGGGCTATAACCAGAGGTCAGTCAGTCGTCGTATACGACGGGGACTATGTTCTCGGCGGCGGCATAATAATATAGAAAATTCCGGTCCATATTCATACCGAAGATTCCGGTTCATATTCGTTCAGATAATAATCAATTACACTGAGAGGTTTTTATGGGATCACTTAGACCACTTATAGATAAACTGAAAGAAGAACGTGCTCTTACGCACGATGAGTATGTGCGCATGTTCACAGAGCGCAATCCCGGTGACAGCGAGTACATGCGCGCTCTGGCTCAGGAGACAGCGATCGCCAATTACGGCCACGACATTTATCTTCGAGGCCTCATCGAGTTCACCAACTACTGCCGCAACGACTGTCTGTACTGCGGAATCAGGCGCTCCAACAGCAAGGCTGAGAGATACCGCCTTACGGCAGATGAAATACTGGAGTGCTGTGATATAGGATACGGATTCGGGCTGAAGACCTTCGTCCTCCAGGGAGGCGAAGACATGACATACACCGATGACGATATCTGCACGCTGGTCAGGGCAATCAAGCAGAAGCATCCTGACTGTGCGGTGACACTCTCCATCGGCGAGCGTTCCCGTGAGAGCTATGAAGCATATTATGAAGCTGGCGCTGACAGATATCTTCTCAGGCACGAGACTTCATCACCTGAGCATTATGCAAAACTCCATCCTGCTGAGCTCTCGATAGCCAACCGCAAGAGGTGCCTTCAGGATCTTAAGGATATAGGGTACCAGATAGGTGCGGGATTCATGGTCGGATCCCCTTACCAGACATATGACTATCTGGCCGAGGACTTTGAATATCTCAAAGAGCTCGACCCTCACATGATCGGCATCGGGCCGTTCATCCATCACAAGGATACTCCGTTTGCGGACTTCCCTGACGGGAGTTATGAGGAGACGCTTTACTGCCTCGCGATGCTGAGACTGATGTTCCCGAGAGTGCTGCTTCCTGCTACAACAGCGCTCGGAACGATAGACCCTCTTGGCAGAGAGGAAGGAATCAGACACGGTGCAAATGTAATCATGCCGAGCCTATCTCCTAAAGACGTGCGTCAGAAATACCTTCTCTACGACGGCAAGATATGCACCGGTGAGGAAGCTGCCGAGTGCCATGCCTGCCTCGAAGGCCGCATCTCGCGCATCGGGTATCAGGCAGTGTCATCGAGAGGTGACCACGCAGACTGGAAGCGCAGATAGGTATCCTGCAAAGGCACATAAATAAGCGGCAGACTCAGTTTGTACTGATAAACTGAGTCTGCTGCTCTTTTTATTATTTCAGAAAAAAGTTGTTTCGTCTTTCGCGGCTATTGTGAGGATGTAGTCTTCATCCATCTCAAAGCCGTTTTCTTTTAAGATTGGTACGATGGTGTTGCGCGCGTAGTACGGAGCGTTGTTGTGAAAGCTCAGGTGGGCAAGCATGATCTCCAGTGGCTTCGGACTTCTGTCTCCCGCCTCAGAGGGGCCATGCACCATGCCCGCAGCCGTCGTTTTTCTGTTCTCAAGAAGCTTTGCCAGCGTCTCTCCGGCGTACTTGTTGGAGAGGTGCCCGTGGTCACTCTTGATCCTCATCTTGACCGGATACGGATACTCGCCGTACATCAGAAGGCCTTCATCATGATTGGACTCAAACACCAGCTTGTCCGCATCCCTGATCGCTTCGAATATGCTGTCAGTGATGATCCCCGTATCAGTGACTACTGCGAGTTTCTCTCCGCCGCAGGTGAAGGTGTAGCTGACCGGCTCTCTTGCGTCGTGACTTATCTCGAAGACATCCACACGCACATTTCTTCTGTCCTCATGCGGCCTCCCGGCCTCTCCGTTTTCCCCGGCTTCTCCGGTTTCCCTGGTCTCTCCGATTATAAGGGTATCCCCTGCGCTGACTATATGCAGTCTGTCGTCGGGTACATATGCAAAATTCGCGGTCCCTGCAACTGTTCCTCTTGTTGCGTAGAAATCCGCGTTGCAGCATTTGCGGCATACGGCGCGGACGCTTTTCACGTGATCTACGTGCTCATGTGTCACAAAGACCGCGTCGACGTCTTCAGGATCAAGGCCGTTGTCCGTCAGAGCTCCGACTATCTTCTTCGCGGTCAGTCCCACATCAAGAAGGATCACCCTTCCGCCCGCTTTGATAATGTATGAATTTCCCGAGCTGCTGCTCCCTATTGAAATAACT
>CACWYF010000078.1 GCA_902765035.1 uncultured Eubacteriales bacterium | reverse complement strand
GCTCATGTGCTCCGGATCTCTTACTCTTGCAGCGACCTTAGGACAACCGAGTGACTTGGCAAAGGATGCTGCCAGTATATTGGTGTCGTCAGATGTCGTGCAGCTGAAGAGAAAGTCGAATGTGCTGACATTGATCTGTCTCAATAGCTCGACTGTCTTGGCATCTCCGGTGACTGTCATTACATCATACTGCTGGGAAAGCGCATTCAGCTTGTCCTCATTAGTATCAACGAGCGTGATATCGTAATCGCCGTCCAGAAGTGCTTCTGTGATCCTTACACCGAGCTTTCCTGCTCCGAGTATAGCTACTTTCATGATCGTTTCTCCGTTTGGTTATATACAACTACGTCTGGTTTATTTGCAATATCCGTTTATGAGATATATAATCTGCAATGCTGGTATGCATAATGATGCACCCACAGATTGTAATACTATGATTCACGATTTTCAATCAAATTCGTAGATTCATGGTCAATATGATTCCTAATTAACAATGTGACAATGGGGACGGTTCTCTTTGTCATATTTAGAGGAGCGGTAATATGAGTATAAAGATGGTAGCGCTGGATCTTGACGGAACTGCGCTGAACAGCAAAAGAGAAATAACGCCGGGAACGCTTGAGGCTTTCAGAAAGGCTGCTGAAAAGGGTGTGCACATCGTAGTGTCTACAGGAAGACCTTTCACATCGCTTCCTGAGAACGTTACTGAGATCCCGTGGATCGAATATGCGATCACGTCCAATGGTGCGCATATCAACTATATAAAGACAGGCGAGTCGGTATTTGACTCTTTTCTGTCCGAAGCAGCTATAAAGAGGATAGCTGAGCTGGCTGAAAAGATGGATGTGCAGCTCGAACTCTTCTACGATGGCCAGGCTTACATGGACTATGACTTCTATGAGCAGATAAAGAAATACGGCTGCGAGTACAGAAGTGCTGAGTATCTCCTGTGGAGCCGCAAGCCTCTTAAGAATCTCGTTGAGGTCATGCTCGAGAATGCTGACAGGATAGAAAATGTGAACTTCAGCTTCAGGACTGTAGAAATGCTTGAAGCAGCACGTGCAGAGATAGAAGCTATACCTGAAGCCAATATCACTTCATCTTTCCCTAACAATCTTGAGATCGGCGGACCGAAGACGAGCAAGAAGGATGCTCTTGAGGAGCTGACCAGGATGCTCGGGGTAGACCGCTCAGAACTCATGTGCTGCGGAGATGCTCCTAACGACATAGGCATGATAGAATATGCCGGTCTCGGAGTCGCCATGGGCAATGCATGGGGCGGCACCAAGGACCATGCGGACTATGTAACGGCATCCAATGATGAGGACGGAGTAGCTAAGGCTATAGAGAAATTCGTGCTCTGTGACTGAATGAGACTGACGGTTTAATAAGGCTGTTAACGGCGGTTTTCTGCGACATACTGCGGATAACCGCTGTTTTGTTTTGCACTTTTTTACAAAGGTGGAATTTATGTCGGAATCCGTGATTATTATGTTCGACAGTTTTTCAGATGGATGCTACCATTACGTACCCGATGGAGAAAGGGACCTGAGGATGTAAGTAAATACAGATATCTGAGTCGGAGGTGACATGGGTTATGAGAAGATACTGCAAAATGGTGGGAAATGCCGGCGAGGAATTCGCTGCTAAGATCCTTGAGGATGAAGGATACATGATACTCGAGAGAAACTACCGCACAAGAATAGGAGAGATAGATATCATCGCTGCAAGGGATGGGGTCGTCCACTTTATTGAGGTCAAGACAAGAACGAGCGATGAGTACGGATACCCGGCTGATGCTGTCACAGAGGAAAAGCAGAACACGATAAGGCGCTCGGCTGAGATATACATGGCCAGGAGGCGACTTATGTGGAGGGCATACTCCATCGATGTTGCAGAGGTTACTTTTAACCTTATTGAGGATTGCGTATAGGAGGAAGCCATGTTCAGCAGGATTCATACAGCGGTATGCAGGGGCGTTGAGGGGGCAGAAGTATTTGTTGAAACGGACATTGCAAGAGGCCTGCCGGGGATATACATAGTCGGGCTGGCTTCACCGATGGTCATGGAGTCGAGGGAGAGGATCAAGAGCGCGATACTGAACTCTGATCTTGAGTATCCGCGCGGCAGGATAACGGTCAGTCTGACACCGGCGAGTCTTCGTAAGAACGGCAGCGGTCTGGACCTGCCTATCGCGGCCGGGGTACTGGCCTCGTGTGCGTATATCGATGCGGTCAAAGCATGGGAATACGGTATCATCGGTGAGCTGTCCCTTGAAGGACGCGTGCTAGGAGTGACTGGCGTGCTGCCCATGATCATATGCATGAGAGATGCAGGGATCAGAAAGGTGATAATACCTGCAGAGAATGCAGCGGAAGCCTCTCTTGTTAGCGGAATGGAAATATATCCTGTGAGAAGTCTTGCCGAATGCATCGAGAGAATAAACGGCGGAGGAAACGCAGAAAGCATCAGCATAGCTGTCGATGAGGACGGTGTTGTAAGTGAAGCACAGGCATGCGCCGCTCAGCCTGCCGGGGACTTTGCTGATATAAAGGGACAGGAAAACGCCAAGAGAGCGCTTACTATAGCAGTGGCAGGGAGACATGGCATCCTGATGGTAGGAAGCCCGGGGTGCGGCAAGACGATGCTGGCAAGCAGGCTTCCGGGCATAATGCCGCCGATGACAGAAAAGGAGTGCTTAGAGTCTGCGGTTATATATTCAGCTGCAGGCAAGACGCGGGCGCATAAGGAACTGCTGACAAGGCCTTTCAGGAATCCGCACTGCACTATAGGGAGAGCAGGGCTGATAGGAGGCGGCAGCATACCTGTGCCCGGAGAAATCACTCTTGCACATAACGGTGTACTCTTCATGGATGAGGTCTGTGAATACGACACGAATACTATTGAAGCTCTGAGGACGCCTATAGAGGAAAAGAAGATAGTCCATTTCAGAAAGGGGGACAGCTATGTCTTTCCCTGCAATTTCCAGCTGGTGATGGCGGCCAATCCCTGTCCCTGCGGATACTTCGGTGACAGCAAAAGAATGTGCAAGTGTTCGGAAGCACAGCTTGAGCGCTACAGAAAGAAGCTCAGCGGTCCGATGATGGACAGGATAGATATGCGCATCAGCATGGAAAAGGTGGAGTTCGAAGATCTCAGAGAAAGCAGTTCATCTCAACTGAATGACAAAAGTGATACAGGTTCCGGCTTTATCAGAAGCAGTGTAATGAATGCGATAGCATTTGCTCAGTCAAATGGCAGGCTAAGGTACAACGCTGACATGTCTGAAAGTGAGATAGATATATACTGCGCGCTGGGACCAGCTGAGGAGAAGTTCATGAAGAGGGCTTATGATGCTCTTAAGATGACACCAAGGTCATACAAGAAGACCCTGAAGGTTGCCAGGACTATTGCTGATCTAGCATGCAGCAAAGAAATACATGAAGAGCATCTTGCAGAGGCCTTAAGTTACAGGATGTTCGATCAGGTAAATGAGTGAATACTAATTCAACAGGTGGAAAACATGAGGACCAATTATGATATCAGCAGGATAGATATTAATTCACAGGAGTATCCTGACTGGCTGAGAGACATACCGGATCCGCCTCAGCAGTTATACTGTGCGGGCGACATATCTCTTCTGAATGAGATGTCAGTATCTGTGGTAGGTTCACGCAAGTATACTCTGTACGGCAAAACAGTCGCAGAGATGGTAGGACGGAGACTGGGTGAGTGCGGGGTGCCGGTAGTATCAGGCCTGGCATACGGAATAGATGCATTCGCTCACGAAGGGGCTATTGATGCGGGCGGAAGAGTCATAGGGGTGCTGGCGAGCGGCATACACAGGATGGCGCCTAAGAGGAACTATAATCTGATGATGAGGGGGCTGGAGAACGGCGGGCTTGTTCTCAGCGAGTATGAGCCTGATGAACCTGCAGAGAAGTACAAGTACCCGAGGCGGAACCGGATCATAAGCGGGCTGAGTAAATGCACAGCAGTAATTGAAGCCAATGTCAACAGCGGCTCTCTTATAACAGCACAGCATGCTATGGAGCAGGGAAGGCCGGTATATGCAGTCCCCGGCAACATCAATAGCCAGTTCAGCATCGGGTGTAATCTTCTCATAAGAGACGGCGCTTTTCCTCTCGTGGTCATAGATGATCTTATAAGGCACATCGGGATAGATCCCGGTCTGACGAGTGATCCGGTCAGGCAGCTTGGAGAGGATGAAAGACGTGTTTATGATGCTGCAGCCAGGTACAACGGAGCTCCTCTTGACAGGCTGGCAAAGGACACAGGGATGAGCGCCGGATCACTGAATGCGCTGGTCACGGTCATGGAAATCAAAGGTATCTTCAGTACGTATGCAGGCAAAGTATATATTGCGTGAAGAAAAATTTTCTTGCAAAATGATACACAGGATAGTAAAGTATTTTCCCGAAAGACATTTTACATATATATAAGGAAGAAACATTTATGGCAACAGCAGCTACTAAGACAACTGCAAAGAAAACGGCCGCGAAGAAGACTACAAAAAAGACAACAAAGAAGAAAGCACCGGACAAGACGCTCCTCGTTGTAGAGTCTCCTTCGAAGGCTAAGATCATAAGCAAATACCTCGGCTCGAAGTATAAAGTAATGGCTTCCGTCGGACACGTGAGAGATCTGCCTAAGAGCAGACTCGGCGTTGATGTGGAGAACAATTTTGAGCCTGAGTATATAAACATAAGAGGCAAAGCACAGACAATCAAGGATCTCAAGAAGGAAGCACAGTCCGCTAAGAACGTCCTTCTCGCTACCGACCCTGACCGTGAAGGAGAGGCTATATCCTGGCATCTTGCGTATCTGCTCGGACTCGATGAGAATGCAGACTGCAGAGTAATGTTCAACGAGATCAACAAGCAGACTGTTCAGGAAGCGATCAAGGATCCTAAGCCTATAGACCTCGCTCTTGTAGATGCGCAGCAGGCAAGGAGAGTTCTCGACAGACTCGTAGGCTATCAGATAAGCCCGCTTCTGTGGAAGAAGGTATCCAGAGGCCTTTCCGGAGGAAGAGTGCAGTCAGCTGCTCTCAAGCTCATCTGTGACAGAGAGAACGAGATCAATGCATTCATACCGGAGGAGTACTGGTATATTGCAGCTGATTTTGGTAAAAAGTTCATAGCGGAGCTGAGTAAGATCAGCGGAAAGAAGGCCAAGGTCACATCGGCAGAGCAGACTGAAAAGATAAAGGTTGAGCTTGAAGGCGGCAGATATATCGTAAAGACGATCAAGGAAGGCAAGAGGCAGACTAAGCCATATGCACCTTTCACTACTTCAAGCCTGCAGCAGGAAGCTTCGATAAGGCTCGGATTCCAGACAGCAAGGACCATGCAGATAGCTCAGCAGCTCTACGAGGGCGTAACTCTCAAGGGCATCGGAGCAAGAGGTCTCATCACATACATCAGAACAGACTCAGTCAGAGTTTCCGATCAGGCGAGAGGAATGGCCAGGGGCTTCATCCGTGAGAAATACGGAGAAGAGTATACAGCCAATAACCACTATGCCAACAGGAACAAGGCAATGCAGGATGCACACGAGGCTATAAGACCTTCGGATATAAGCCTTGAACCTGACATGATCAAGGAATCTCTGACTGCTGAACAGTACAAGCTGTATGACCTTATCTGGAGGAGATTCGTTGCCTCACAGATGGCAGCAGCAAAATATGATACAGTATCTGTAGATATTGAGAACGGAAAGTATGAATTCAAGGCTAACGGCTCAAGAATGACCTTTGATGGCTGGCTCAAAGTATACAAGAGCCAGGCCGGAGACAGTGAAGTTACGGTACCTGAGATCAGTGAGGGTGATGTTCTCGATCTTAAGAAGCTCATTACAGAGCAGAAGTTCACTCAGCCGCCTGCAAGATACACTGAGGCAAGTCTTGTCAAGGAAATGGAAGATAAGAATATCGGCAGGCCGAGTACTTATGCTTCGATCATTTCAGTACTGATAACAAGAAGGTATGTGAAGAGGGTCAAGAAGAGCCTGCAGCCTACCAAGCTCGGATTCGATGTCATCGGTATCCTTCAGGACTACTTCTCGGATATAGTTGACGTACAGTTCACCGGTGAGATGGAGGACAAGCTCGACAGCATAGAGCTGGGAGATGCAGACTGGAAGAGCATCATCGCAGACTTCTATAAGGGATTCAGTGAAGAGCTGAAGAGAGCTGATGAGGAAGTTGAGAGGATCGAAAAGGAAGTCGTCCTCTCTGATGAGGTGTGCGAACTCTGCGGACGCCCTATGGCTATCAAGGAAGGCAGATTCGGAAACTTCCTCGCATGTACAGGATATCCTGAGTGTAAGAACACCAAGCCTATAATCAAGTCCACGGGTATCATGTGCCCTAAGTGCGGCAAGGAGATCGTGGAGAAGAGAGGCAGAAAGTCAGGCAAAGTATTCTATGGCTGCAG
>CACWYF010000077.1 GCA_902765035.1 uncultured Eubacteriales bacterium | reverse complement strand
AGTTCCTCGAGCTCATCAAGAAGCGACATGATTTTGATGCTGTCATCGTTCATAGTTTTAATCCTCCTCCAATTTCGATCTGATCCTCGAAACGACATACTCCGGCACGAGCCCGTCAACAGAGCCGCCGTACGAAGCGACTTCCTTGATGAGACTTGAGCTTATGAATGAATACTCAGGATCCGTCATGAGAAATACGGTTTCAGTATCCCCGTTGAACAGTCTGGCATTCATCTGCGCCATCTGCAGTTCGTTTTCAAAATCAGTTGTTACTCTCAGTCCCCTTACTACCGCCGCAAATCCGTTGCTGTTCACGTAATCAGCGAGAAGACCGTCAAATTTATCGACTGACACATTAGGAATATGCTCTGTGACCCTGCGGATGATCTCAACTCTTTCTTCAATCGTAAAAAGACCCTTTTTGTTAGGGTTGACCACGACTGCTACAGTGAAAGAGTCATACATCTTGGCTGCTCTTTCAATGATGTTGAGATGTCCGTTGGTGATAGGATCGAATGATCCCGCATACAGAGCTTTTCTTTCCATAATATGAAACTTCCTTACTATGAAAGTGTAACAGAGTTAAAGCGTTTTCGCAATAATCACTGAAATATCATTCGAAAATATATACATCCACGCCAATGGATCCGTACTTTTTCTCCTTGATCCTGGTCAGACCGCCGTATTTTTCCTGTAACGGATTATCGTAAAGATGCTCCGCCACAACGACGCTTCCCTCGTTGAGAAGGCCTCTCTCCTGCAGTATTTCCATGGCCTGCGGGTAATAATCCAGCTGATCATACGGCGGATCCATGATCACGACATCCAGTGTGGTATCGATCCTTGCAAGAGCGGTCTTGAAGTCGCAGTTCATCGGAACAGACTTCTCTCCCGCTTTACAGTTATCGATATTGCCGAGCAGGATCCTGAAATTCTGCCTGTTCAGCTCAGAGAACCAGCATTTATCCGCTCCTCTAGAGAGCGCTTCAAGCCCCATGGCACCACTTCCCGCAAAGAGATCGCACACTGCAGCGCCCGGTATCCACTCCCTTATCATGCTGAACACAGCCTCTCTGACCTTTTCAGTCGTCGGCCTGATACCCTTAGGCACCTCAATATTCCTGTATTTATAATCGCCCGAAGTGATCTTCATTTTTCTCCTTCTTTTATTACGTTTTACCCATGTATGAGATTTGTTCACTGAGGGAGAATCCCGCAGGACGCCTTCATGCTATCCAGCGTCCGAGGACTCGACCGAATGGAACATATCTCATAATATATCTGAATTATCAGTCTCTGCGGCCGCCAGCATGTATTCCTCAACATGCCTCAGATCAGTCCCGTCCGGTTCCTCCATGATCCGGTCGGCATCCTGTATCGCCGCTTCAAGTATATCCGTATACCTGCACAGCGCAAGTATGTCCCTGCTGTAATTGCCTGACTGCATCGTACCCATCACATCTCCGGGACCTCTCAGCCTGTAATCGACCTCACTGATCTCGAATCCGTCGCTTATTTCAGCCATTGCCTTTGCCCTGGCTACAGCGGTTTCTGATCTGCTGTAGTTTATGAGGCAGCAGTAGGACTGCTTTTCGCTTCTTCCGACTCTGCCCCTCAGCTGATGCAGCTGTGCAAGACCGAATCTCTCGGAATTCTCGATCACTATGACTGTGGCGTCAGGCACGTCGATCCCGACTTCTATTACGACTGTCGCAACAAGGATGTGCACCCTGTGTGACCGGAAGTCCTCCATTATGGATTCCTTCTCCTCCTTGCCGAGCCGCCCGTGCAGCAGCTCCGCCCTGTGATCCGGGTATCTCCGTTTTATCTCTTCGAAGAGCTGCATCACAGATGACAGGTCTTCATCCTCGCTGTCTATGCTCGGTGCGATTATATATGCCAGATTGCCCTTGTCAAGCTCGTCTCTGACTATCCTGTATGCTCTCTCCCTGCTGGTCTTATCGAATGCTCTTGTGATGATCTCGCGTCTGCCTTCCGGACGGGTCCTTATGATGCTGAAATCCATGTCGCCGAACACTGTCGCCGCCATAGTCCTAGGGATAGGAGTAGCCGACATGACCAGTACGTTGACGCCGCGGCCCTTGCGGACCAGCGTTTTGCGCTGATTGACGCCGAACCTGTGCTGCTCGTCAGTTACGACCAGCGCGAGGTCACCGAACTCCACATCCTTCTGGATGACCGCATGAGTACCGACGATGATATCCGCCCCGCCTGAGGCGATCTCTTCGAGAGTCTCTCTCCTCTCAGCCGCCTTCATCCCGCTTATAAGCAGGCAGACCCTGATTCCGAACGGTGCAAAATCCGCTCTCAGTCTCTCATAATGCTGTCTTGCGAGGATCTCCGTCGGAGCCATCATTGCAGCCTGATGCCCGCTGAGGACGCATTTGTACATCGCAGCCTCAGCAACGACAGTCTTGCCGCACCCGACATCGCCCTGCACCAGTCTGTTCATCGGCCTCGGTGATATCAGGTCTCCTTCGATCTCCCTTATGCAGCTGAGCTGTCCGTCTGTCAGGGTGAAAGGAAGACTGTTTATGAATGTATCGATGGACTTCGGCTCTATCGACGCATCCTCTGATGCCGACTCTATCTTCTGTCTGCTCATCCTGATGGCCAGCTGGTACATCAGGAGCTGCTCGTATACAAGCCTGTATCTTGCAGTCTTGTAGTGCTGCTCGCTTTCAGGGAAATGGATGCTGCGCAGGGCAAAACCTCTCCCGCACAGTCTCCGGTCAGCTGTCGTCCTGCTGCCGATCCAGTCCTCGTCCACGTCCGCACTCTCAAGAGCCGTCCTTATCCACTTTGTAAAGTTGGTTCCGGTGATGCCCGGTACATTTCTGTATACAGGGATGATGCCTCTTGCGTCCCTGTCACTTCCGAGCTGGGACATTTCAGGATTGGTCCACACCCTCATGCCGTTTCTCAGTCTCATCCGCCCGAAGAGGACGTACTGTGCACCTGTCTTAAGCGTCTTCCTGAGGTATGGCATGTTGAAGAATACTGCGCTGAACACCGTGCTTTCATCTCTCAGCACACACTCGACCATTGGCCTCCTGCCGCCGAAAGATCTCACGTTCATCCGGATAAGTTCTCCGCAAACCAAAGAATCCCGGTCCTCCTGGGCCCGGGCTGCTGGTACTAGGTTCCTCCTGTCTTTATACCTGACAGGATAATATGCAAGAAGATCGTCAATGGTATTGATGCCTGCCTCAGCGAGCGTCTCCTTCTTCCTGCCGCCTATTCCTTTTATTCTTGAAACATCATCGCTAAGCCGGAGCCTGTCAGACATTCTTCCTGATTACCTCGATGTTTCTCCTTACTATCTGATCATCCGACATGACGCCCTTGATGTTGACCGTAATGATCCCCGGATTGTTCAGCTTCAGGATGGCAAAATCATTTTCGATGCGTCTGAATATCTCTTCAGTCAGTTTGGATATGCTGCTTCCGAAAGTGGTGATAATGAACACCTTTACTCTCACGTGCTGCTTCTTCTCATACACTTCGAGCGCATCAAAATAATCAGGGTCCGTGAACCTCGACGGGTCATAGAACCTCGCAGGCTTGTCCTTGATAGGCTTGCCCTTCTTGCTGCACAGGATGATGTCGTCTCCCATGTCAAGAAGATCGTCGATTATCATCCTTTCTATTACGCCCTTGTTTACAGCAATAGCGCCGTAGTCGTTTCTGAGAATTACAGACATAAGATGTGTTCCCGGGAATTTTCCCTTTAAAGCAAAAAGCCTTAAGCGCAATGCTTAAGACTTCCGGTTCGATATGCTATCAGACGGCACGGTTGACCTTGCCCGATCTGAGGCAGCTTGTGCATACGGATGCTTTTCTTACTCTGCCGTTGTCGTTGATCCTTACAGTCTGGATATTAGCGTTCCATTTTCTTCTTGTATGGATATTAGAGTGAGAAACTGCATTGCCAGAAGTCTGACCCTTGCCGCATACTTCACATTTTCTGGACATTTGCCGCACCTCCTTCATTGTTGGAATTAATGTGTGTTTTTTTCACACGCTCGAATAATATACCACAACGGTATAAGCCAATGCAAGAACTTTTTTGTTCTTTAACTCATCACATTTGCATAGTATAATGTTTCGGTGACTTTTTTAATGAAAGGCAAGTGTTATGATCGATTATATCAGAAAACATCCTCTGCCGGTAGCAGGTGTCATCCTGTTTATCTGCATGGCCGTAGGGCTCTCATTATACGGCGCGAGGAGCACCGATATTCTGAACAGATCTGAATACAGTGCATTTTATAAAGACATAAAGGCTAAAGCCGAAGACGGTTATTTCACCGACCAGAGCGTGCTCTCGGGCTACATCACCTCATGGGCGGATGAGAAAGGCCTCGAATATACAGTCGATGATTCGGGAAATATCATTTTCACAGACGAAGCCGTCGAGCGCAAGAAGAGTGTTTCCCCTACCGTTATATGTGCAAGTTATAACTACGAGACTGTTAAGGACAACCTTAACCTTCTGACCTCTGCTGCCATGATTGCCGGGACTGACCTAAGCGCCGGGCGCAAGACAGTCGTATTCGTCAATGATGAGCAGAACACCGGCAGCGGATATAAGCATCTCAGTAAGAAACTGTTTAAGAGCAAGGCCAAGGTCATCTACATGGACTACGGCAGTTCTGCATACATGTCCAACTCCTCTTTTGCCAGAAAGAAGAGCACCATCAGCGTAAAGGCCGGCCGATATGAGCCATCCTGCGACAGCGCGGTCAGGATACACATATCCGGTCTCGACTCAGGTGTCATCGGAACGGGTATCACCAAGTACCCTGATCCGGTCAGCGCACTGAGCACCCTGCTCACAAGGCTCAAGAGCAAATCGGCCATTTATCAGCTGGCGGACTTTGAGATCGGCACCAACGGTGACATGTACCCTGTATCCATGGATGCAACGATCATGCTCAACTCATATGCCGTCCCATCGTTCACCAAGTATATCGATAAACGCATCAAGGCATGGAACAAGGCTTACGGCGGTGACTATGAAGAGCTTTCCTATACATATGAGCTTATAGAAGACCCTGAGCTGATGCCGGAGGAAGCGTATTCACGCAAGGCGACTGAGAAACTCACCAACGTTCTGTATACACTGCAGAGCGGTCTATATAAATATGAAGCAACTGATTCCATTCCGGAAGGCCGTTCCGAGGGTGACATATACGGCATCAACGCGGTAACAGGCGTCCGTGCAGCTGACGGAGCGATACTCGTCGACATTCTGACCCAGGCATATGATGATGAATACATGCAGAAGATCACGGATGATAATGCTGCAGCGGCTGAGCTGTTTGAATGCACTTACACAGACGGCGAAACGGTTCCTCGGTTCCTCAATGAGAAGGATTCCCTTTACAGGACTTTCCGCACGACATTTTACAAGGTAAACCGCACGACCAATGCCAACACTGTGCTCAAAACAGAATCCGACAACTACTTTACGCCATGTTCATATTTGGCTACAAAGAATGAAAATGCGGACATCATACACCTGCGTCTCAACAAGGATCAGGCACGGATTATCACCAATTCCATACTTTGCTACATCGCATATAAGGGCAATATGCTGTTCTGATTACAGCTTGAGAGGCCCGGACCAATGTGTTAGAATATCAGTAAGTATGTTCACTTCAGAACAGATAGTCAGGAGGGTACAGAATACATGAGATCAGACAGAGATAAGAGAACTGACAGCGAGCGCGAAATAGACGACTTTCTGTCCCAGTTCGAAACTCCTGTTGATGAACTGTCAGCAGATATAAACTCATATCTCGAGACAGCAGATACAACCAAAATGACAGCTGCACGTACATTCTACGGTGCAAAATACAGGGAAGTCATAAAGGATACTGCTCCGGCTTCCCTTTCTTCAGCTGGAGAAAACCAGGCATCAGCTGAAAAGTCTGCACCGGCTTCTGCCTCTGCGGCACCTGCTGAACAGGCTGCATCAGACAAAGCAGCACCGGCATCACCTTCAGAAGAAAAAAAGCCTGCAGGCACCGGAGCTGCGAAGAAGAAAAAGAAGAAAAAGAAAAAAAAGAAGAAAAAAGCTTCTGCAGCCAAGTCCGAACTCCACAAGGCAGAGGCAGCAGTTTCTGCCGGAGTTGCAAAGGTTAAGAACATCGATAAGAAAAAGCTGAAGACCGAGCTTTTCTACAAGGTTAACAAAGCCTACGATCCGGACAACAGTTCCGCATTTGTAAAATATAAAGGAAAGAAAGTAAAGAACAAGCCATACCTTTTCAGCATAGGCAAGCTGTTCCGCGACTGCGTGCTCCTCGGAGTCGCTGTGGTTCTCTGCTTCATGCTGTACGCTGTAGGATGTATCACTTTTGCACCTCACATCGATCCGAAGGATATCTATGCAGCAGTAGATACCTCTTCCATGATTTATGATGACGAGGGCAAGGAAATCGACAGTGTCTTCTATACGCAGAACAGACAGGTCGTCAAGTATAAGGAAATGCCTGAAGACCTGATCAATGCATTTGTCGCTATCGAGGACAAGACTT
>CACWYF010000076.1:3555-10295 GCA_902765035.1 uncultured Eubacteriales bacterium | reverse complement strand
TGGAATGGGTCATCCGGATCCTATAGCATTTGAAATAGCCGGTATAGAAATAAGATGGTACGGTATCCTGATCGCAGCCGGCATGCTCCTGGCAGTTCTCATCTCTTCGAAGAGAGCCCATGAGCATGGTATAAAAGATGAGGACGTACTGGATATAGCTCTGTGGATGCTCCCGATCGGAGTTATCGGCGCAAGATTATATTATGTACTCTTTAATCTTGATATGTACCATTCAGTTGGTGATGCTGTCAATATAAGAAACGGCGGACTTGCCATTCACGGCGGTCTCATATTCGGAGCAATAACAGTATGGCTCGTATGCAGGCACAAGCATATTCATCCTCTGAATGTACTCGACCTGTTTGTACCTACTGTTGCTCTTGCACAGTCACTCGGACGCTGGGGCAACTTCTTCAACGGCGAAGCTCATGGAGGTCCTACCGATCTTCCGTGGGGCATCCTTGTAGATGGAGTAAAAGTCCATCCTACATTCCTGTATGAGTCACTGTGGTGCCTCTTCCTTTTCTTCTTCCTGACATGGTGGGACAGGAACAGGCGCAAAGCATTCGGACAGACCTTCTCGCTGTATCTTATCCTCTACTCTGCAGAGCGCTTCCTTGTAGAGTCGCTGCGTACCGACAGCCTTATGATCGGACCATTCAAGCAGGCTCAGGTCATAAGCCTCTGCGCGATAATCGGAGGAGTGATACTGTTCAACTACTGCGCAAAGCATTTCCCGCTTCCCGAAAAGAAGTCCAGCTGATATAGAATAAAAAAGGGTCATACCGGGCATTACGCTCCGGTATGACCTTTTTTAGTGGTTTTAATTACTTATCGTGCTCGTTCATCCACTTGATGAGTTCTACGCAGTAGTCATCGTGTCTGTCAACGAAGCATGTGTGTCTTGCTCTCTCCCAGAGGATCCACTTTGATCCCTTGATGCCATCGTGCATTGTCTTAGCTACGAGTGGTGAGCAGAGGTCTGAAATACCGCTCATGATGAGTGACGGTACTTCGATCTCGCCGAGTCTGTCAACGTACTCGAAGTCCTTCAGAGTTCCTGTAGGAGCGAACTCATTAGGGCCCCATCCGTAGAGATATGCTTCTCCGCCGCTCTTCTTAGGCCTTGTGCAGCACTCAGGAGCATCTTCTCCGAGCCAGTAGTTGCAGTATCTGTCCATGTATTCCTGAACAGCCTTATCATAAGCCTCGCCTGTGAAATCGCCTGTCTCAAGTGCGTGGTTGATTGCATCCTGCATGTCCTGAGGCATCATCTTGATCCTGCGGAGACCTTCCTTCTCCCACAGGCTGCTTGATGGATGTCCGCTGGAGATGATGAAGCTCTTAACGCCCTTCAGGTGATCCTTATAATCGATTCCGTAAGCGATCTGCATCATTCCGCCCCATGACTGTCCGATGATGTGGCACTCGTCAAGTCCGAGGTGCTCTCTCAGTGCAAAAAGCTCATTCATCCATACATCGAGGTTCCACAGTTCAGGATGTCCTTCAAGGTATGAATTACCGCATCCGATCTGGTCGTACATTACGATCATACGCTGGTCGTCATCAGCAACGTTGTCGAGGACCTCATAGTAGTTGTGAGTTGATCCCGGGCCGCCGTGCAGGCAGATAAGAGGAGCCTTGCCGTTTCCCTTGTATTCCTCACCGGTGATTCTGTAATAGGTCTTGTAGCCCAGATAAGGCATATAACCTTCAGTGATTGTAGCCATAATAATTTACCTTCCTTAATTGCTTTTCTGATTAACAATGAGCGGATCCATTTTCACGGAGCGAGAATCCCGCAGGCGCATGATGCTAAGCAATTTGCGCCGAGGACTCGAGCGAAGAGAAAATGATCCGCTCTTGATTATTCGTACATTATTCAGCGTCAGGAACTACGATGATCTCATCCTTAGGATATACGTTGAGTCTCTCGCATCCGTCCTCAGTGATAAGAACGATGTCCTCGATTCTTACGCCGATTCCCTCGTCATAGATGTAGATACCAGGCTCTACGGAGAAGCACTGACCTACTTCGATGATCTCGTCATTTGCAAGGGAAACATCGCCGACTTCATGGTCCTCAAGACCGATGGAGTGACCTGTTCTGTGTGTGAAGTATTCACCGAATCCCTTCTCTGTGATGTAGTCTCTGCATGCCTTGTCAACGTCGCTCATCTTGGCGCCCGGCTTAGCTGCAGCGATACCTCTCTTGTTAGCCTCGAGAACTACATTGTAGATCTCCTTCTGTCTCTCGGATACTTCGCCGATGAAAACAGTTCTTGTCATATCGGAAGCATAGTTCTTCCACATTCCGCCGATGTCGAGGATTACGCAGTCACCATGCTTGCCCTTGCTGTCATCAGTAATGTGATGAGGATCAGCAGCACCCTTTGCATAAGCAGTGATAGGATCGAACGAAGGACCGCTGAAGCCTTCCTCCTTAAGGAGCTCAAGGCACTTAGCGTTGAGTTCTCTCTCTGTCATTCCCTTTACAACGTAAGGGATCAGCTTGTCCATGACCTTGTCGAGCTTTGCGCCGGACTCTCTCATAGCCTGCTTCTCGCCCTCGTCCTTGATCTGACGTACTTTATCTACGATTACAGAACCATTGCGGTACTCACTGCCGCCGCCGAGCTCCTGAAGTCTCAGAAGGAACTTTGCCGGCCAGTTCTTGTCTACTCCGATAGGAGCTGTCTTGTCTACATACTGAGCGAGAACTTCGCATCCGTCCTCGATATCATCATAGTATGTGATAGGAACTCCGAGATCCTCTGTCTGCGGGAACAGCTTGTTGATGACAAAGTGATCATCGCCGTTCACATTGATGTACAGTGCGTGGAATCTCTCACCAGGAAGGATCCACTTTCCTGTCAGATAGAAGATAGCTACAGGGTCGGAGATGACCATCTGCGGCATGCCCTGCTCCTGCATCTTAGCTTTGATTCTGTTCAGTTTGCCTGTGTCCATTAGATTACCTCTTAATAAAACAATTGAAACATTTGAGTAATAAGTGATAAGTTTTGATAATTTGTATTAGACCGCGGTATGACCCGCAGTACCAACAGTGATATTATATCCCCAATGAACGGTAAAGTCACCACCCAATTTGATATTTTTCGGACAAACGGCAGGACCGGCATCTCCACTCTCAGTAGAGATAATATGCCGGTCTTTTTCCCTGCTATTTCCTTAAGCCGGCTATCATCATCGGGAACATCTTTCTGCTGTATTCGCCGAGGTGATAGTTGCCGTTGTTCATGCACCAGTCAGTGACGAGAGCTCTCTCCTCAAGACTGTAGAATTTGACTGTTTCGGAAACGGACAGCTCTTCTGTCAGTTCTCCCTTGCGTCTTCCCTCTTCTATGATCTGCTCAAGAAGCCTGAAATAGAATCTGTTCCTGTCGAGAAGACTTGATGACTGGTCCTTGGTTATCTGTGTGGAATACAGATATGCAAGTAGCCTGTAGTCGATGTTGTCATTGATGAATGAGTGGATCTCATAGTTGATCCTGATCAGCTTGTCAAAAGCATTCATATCGGCAGGCAGCTCGGCTGCCAGTCTCTCATATTCAGAGTCAAGGATGACCGACAGTGTGTCAAGCATGTTGTCCTTGCTTCTGAAATAATAGTAAAAGGTCCCCTTGGATATCTCCGCTTCACGGATGATATCGTTGATAGTTGTCTCGCTGAAACCTTTCTCGTGGAAGAGCTTCCACGCAGTATCTATAATTCTTTCTCTGATTTCTGATGCCATTTTTCCCCATCTTTTCAATGTCCCGTTCTCTGTGTTCTCTTTACTGTGTCCTTTTCTCCCGGTCTGCCTGATTCCCCTGGCAGACATTCCGGTTATATCTCTCTTGTATACTCCTTAAGCCATGCATTTTCCTCTTCAGTCATGTACGGCGAGAGTTTCTCATAGCACTGTCTGTGATAGTCATTGAGCCATTCTCTTTCGGATCTTGTCAGCTCCTCAGGGTCGATGGCATCAAGGTCGATCGGCACGAAATTCAGTGTCTCAAAATGCATGAATTGTCCGTACTTGTTCTTCTCGCCCTTGACTGTGACTACGTTGTTCTCGATACGGATACCGAAATCGCCCTCTTCATAGATACCCGGTTCGATCGTAACGCACATTCCCTCTTCGAACTGGTGATGTTCATTCTTGGAAGGAACGATATACCATCTGAATCCTGTAGGCGGCTCGTGGATGCTGCCGAGATATCCGAATCCGTGTCCGGTACCGCACTGGAAGTCCTTGTTCAGGTCCCATACTGGCTGACGGCACAGTACATCAAGTGACCATCCGTGGTTGCCGTAAAGGAAATTGGCTGCAGACAGATGCTGCATAGCGCGGAAGACAGCTGTATAGTACTTCTTCATCTCCGGCTCAATGTGTCCGAGGACTGTTGTTCTTGTGATGTCTGTAGAACCTTCAAAGTATCCGCCGCCTGTATCGGAAAGGAGCATCTCACCTTCCTTCAGTACTACATCGGTCTCCGGGCTCGGTGAATAGTGCATCATGGCAGCATGCTCACCGAATGCCTGAAGAGGCTCGAATGAATCCCTTATATATCCTTCCTGCTGCTGACGGAACCATGTGAGCTTATCAGATGCGGACAGCTCAGTTATCTCCATCTTGTCGTAATTGTTCTTGACCCAGCAGATGAACTTTGTCAGAGCGATGCTGTCCTTGAGTTCAGCCTTTCTGATGTTCTCTATCTCTACCGGATTCTTCATAGCCTTCATAAGGATCGTAGGGTTCTGGGCTTCAACGATCCTGCATCTGAGGCTCTTGTACAGAGCGTAGTTCATCTTCATAGGGTCGATGAGTACAGTCTCTTCTGCTCCGATCTTCTTTACATCCTCATAGATGTCGTTATACGGATGGATGATGACATTGTCCTGTGCAAAATGCTCTCTGATCTCATCGTTCAGTTTGCGTTCGTCAACATACAGGTCAACGTGATCATTCCATACTGTTGCGTATGAGAGTACGAGCGGGAAGAAATCTATGTCATCACCGCGGAAGTTGAGCAGCCAGCATACATCGTCAAGTGATGCGATGATATGCACTGTAGCTCCGCACTCAGCCATCTTTGCTCTTACTCGTTCCAGTTTATGGGCAGTGCTCTCACCGGTCCACTTCTCATCAAGGTAGAAGCACGGCTTCTCTGAAAGTGCAGGGCGGTCAGTCCACACTTCGTTGACAAGGTCTGTCATATAGACTATTTTGATTCCCTTTGCTCCGAGGACTTCCTCATATTCCTGTCCCTCGCCCATGGAGAGGACTCTTCCGTCAAAGGCTACCGTTCCGCCTTCCGGAATGTTCTGCGCAAGCCATTCTGTAGTAGACGGTGTGTCGTCCACGAACATCTTCATGAGGCGGATGCCGCTTCCTTCGAGTTCATTGGTCGCCTGTGTAAAATATCTTCCGTCTGTCCACAGACCGCCGTCATCAGCTGTTATTGCGACTGTTCCGTATGAGCCGCTGAAACCGCTTATAAACGCTCTTGCCTTGAAATGCTCTCCAACATATTCACTCTGGTGAAAGTCAGCTGTAGGAACGACATACGCGTCTATCCCCTGCTCAGCCATGAGCTCTCTGAGCTTTGATACTCTCTTTGCAACTTCAGTCATTATCTGATTCCTCCGAATA
The DNA here is from genome assembly GCA_902765035.1 of uncultured Eubacteriales bacterium. Taxonomy (GTDB): domain Bacteria; phylum Bacillota; class Clostridia; order Peptostreptococcales; family Anaerovoracaceae; genus Crickella. The sequence continues at coordinate 4,636 of CACWYF010000076.1, read as the reverse complement.
TTATCTGATCATGGTCCGTTTGAAACAGATCATTCTATAATTAATTTTATACCGCAGTTTAGACCTGTCAAGACTTTAACACACAAAAGTGTCAACTTTCTTCCCGTTAACCGGCCATGCAATAGAAAAATACATCCATGTGTGTTAGAATAGACACTGCTGTAAATACAGTGGCAAAACTAATAATGATCACAGGAGAATCAATATGAAACTAGGAATAGTAGGACTTCCTAATGTCGGAAAGAGCACCCTGTTCAACGCCATCACTAAGGCCGGTGCCGAGGCAGCCAACTACCCGTTCTGCACCATAGAGCCTAATGTAGGCGTGGTTACGGTACATGATGAAAGAGTGACTACCCTTTCCCGCATATACAATTCTAAACGAACAATATATACAACTATCGAATTCAGCGATATCGCAGGACTTGTCAAAGGCGCTTCAAGAGGTGAAGGTCTCGGAAACAAGTTCCTCGGTCACATCCGCGAGGTCGAGGCGATCGTTCATGTCGTAAGATGTTTTGACGACCCTAACGTTGTGCATGTTGACGGTAAGGTTGATCCGGTCAATGACATAGAGACCATCAACATGGAGCTTGTGATCGCCGACATGGAAGTTCTCGAGCGCAGGATCGCCAAGACCGAGAAGCAGGCCAAGGCCGACAAGTCAGCCCGCGGTGAGCTTGAGCTTCTTAAGGAGATCCATTCACACCTTGCTGACGGAAATGTTGCACGCAGCATGGATCTTGATGAAGAACAGGCAGCATTCGTGAAAACGCTCGACCTTCTCACCTACAAGCCTGTCATCTATGCGGCCAATGTTTCCGAGGATGACGTTGCAGGCGAAGACAACGATTATGTCAAGGCTGTTAAAGAATACGCAGCGGCTGAAGGATCTGAAGTAGTAGTAATATGTGCCAAAATCGAGGCTGAGCTCGCAGAGCTTGAAGATGAGGAGCGCGAGATGTTCCTCGAAGACATGGGCATCACAGAGGCCGGCCTGGACAAGCTGATAAAGTCATCCTATTCCCTTCTGGACCTCATCTCCTTCCTTACCACGGGAGAAGACGAGACAAGAGCCTGG
>CACWYF010000076.1:0-3520 GCA_902765035.1 uncultured Eubacteriales bacterium | reverse complement strand
CAGCAGGCAAGATCCATACGGATTTTGAGAAAGGATTCATCAGAGCTGAGACTATTGCGTACGATAAACTGATGGAATGCGACGGCAAACTGTCAGCTGCAAAAGAGCACGGATGGCTCAGATCTGAAGGTAAGGACTATGAGATGAAGGACGGAGATGTGGTCCATTTCCTCTTCAATGTGTAGACTGATGGTTTATAATCTTGTATTTCTGTTCTTGTACTGAGTGTATTGTTCAAGTAATTGGACTTTAGTAATTGCAAGGTTCCCGAGGTTTGTATTTAAAACGGGAATCTTGTTTTTTTGTCTTTTAAAAATCAATTTTAAGGTTGATTAAATCATCCTCCCCCGCTATAATCTTGTCATGGAATCAGATTATTGATTCCTAATCTCTAGTCCCAATACCCTTTTTAAAAGAGACTGCTACCCCCGCAGTCTCTTTTATTATTTTTTCACCTTACCTGTAACTCCGCCCTGTCGTATTCCCGGTTTCTTTCTTCTTGTATCGCATTACCAAAAATGATACTTTTTCACCATGAAGACTTTTACAAGAGATTACAGAATAACGGCGGATTACCCTTCATGGTTCCGTTCATACTTTGAAGGCATGAAGCCCTGCATACTAGATATCGAAGCCACCGGCCTCGACCCTTCCAGATGCAAGGTCTGTCTTATAGCGCTTCTTGTACATACAGATTCAGGTATCCGCATCACGCAGTTTCTTGCAGAGAACCATTATGAAGAAAACCGAGTCCTTGATGCTACTCTGGATTATCTGAAAAGAGAGGACATCGGATACCTTATAACCTTCAACGGCCAGGCATACGACATTCCGTTCATAAACAGAAGGCTTGAGCGAAACTTCTCAGATGCGCATATTGACCTTTTTGATTTTGACCTGTTCAGATATCTAAGGAAAGGCACCGATCTTAAGAGCCGCATCGGTTCGATGAGCCAGAAATCCATCGAAGAGCATTACGGCATCTTTTCAGACCGGCGTGATACTATTTCAGGCCGCGAAAGCGTCCGGCTGTTCGACGAATACTCTCTTACGGGTAATTCAACGATTGAAAAGATAATCCTCACCCACAACAGAGAGGATGTCCTGCAGCTGTGCCGCCTGATGCACCTCAGCCTCGATGAGCCTGAAGATCCTGATGCTGCACTGGCTCTTCACGGGTTCCCTTCAGAAGACGGGAGATTTGCTGTAAGGCCGGCTCTGAGCAGGCCCGGCAAGATCCTAAGGATAACCGGTGAACAGCTTAAACAGCCAGTATCCGCATCATACTTTCCGGATGAAACCAGTCCGTTGACAGCCGTCTTCAATGCTTCCTCATCTTCCTTCGAGATAGATCTGCCTGTAGAGCGGATGGACAGTGAATGCTACGTTGACCTGCAGCCTCTCGGCATGGATATGGATGATGATCCGGACTGTGTAAACGGCTTTCTGATACTCAACTCTGCATCAGTAAACCGCCTGTCACGGGAGCTGGTATCAAATATGTCAAAAAAGATCGGCTGACATATGCAGGCAGATACCTTTTGTGGTAATATCATTGTTGGAAAAGATTGTAACTCTGTGACCGGGAGTAATGCATGAACACATTGACAGTAGAAGCAAAAATTGCAAATCTCGGAAAAGTCCTTGCGTTCGTAGAAAGCGAACTTGAGAAAACTGACTGCGGCATCAAGGCCTGCATGCAGATCAGTATTGCAGTGGAGGAACTTTTCGTCAACGTTGCTCATTACGCCTATACACCGGGGACCGGAGATGTAACGATCGGAGTAGAATCATATGACGATCCGGGACTGATCGAGATAACACTTACCGACTCAGGTATCCCGTACGACCCTCTCAGCAAGGATGATCCCGATGTTACGCTTTCCGCTGAAGACCGTAAGATCGGAGGTCTCGGGATATACATGGTCAAGAAGTCAATGGATCTCATGAAATATGAGCGTGTTGACGGTAAGAACGTAGTTACGATCAGCAAGTATTTCTGATATCAGATCAGCAGAACAGTCAATATAACAACCGGAATCTTCCGGCAGAAGAAAGGGAGGAAATAAATGCTCAATATTAACAAGAAAAAGGAAGGCAGCAAGCTTACTGTAGCAGTTGAAGGAAGGCTCGACACCACTACAGCTCCGGAGCTCGAGGCATCTCTCAAAGAGGACATCGAAGGAGTTGAGGAGCTTGTGATCGATCTGGCTAGCCTTGAGTACATTTCATCTGCCGGCCTTCGTGTTCTTCTTGCAGCACAGAAGATCATGATGAAGCAGGGAAAGATGGTCGTTACCAACCCTAACGATGTCATCAGCGAGATCTTCGAAGTCACAGGATTCCGTGATATCCTTACAATCGAATAGTGAACAGACCTGCACACTGATGCAGCTGATTATTGTCGAAAAAAGATTCTGCTGTACGGCAGAATCTTTTTGTTCTCTATAGCATTGTTATCAGCAGGCTATTCCATGCTGCGTATGTCTGAGAATCCTCTTCCGACTCCCCATACGGAGTTGACACTTATGACAGCAACGAATGAGTTCGGATCGTTCTTGGCGAGATGCCTCTTGATAAGAAAGCTTTCTCTCGGGGAGCAAAGTATCTTAAGCGCCTTTCTCTTATCTCCGGTATACTCTCCTGTCACCTCTACACTAGAGACGCCCCTTCCCAGCTCTTCCATAATGTATTTAGTAAGTGCTTCAGGATCTCCCGGTATGATGTCAAGCTCTACGATCTTGGTGGACAGGCCGTACATTACAGCCTCTCCTACCTTCATGGATACATAGATGGTTATAATGGCATACAGCGCGATGTCCAGGCCGAGTATCACAGCGCTGGCAACGACTATGAGTGCGTTGATCACAAAAGTAATGTCGTTGATGGCAAGGTGCGGCATCCTCTTGTATTTGATTACCTTGGCAAGAGAATCAGTTCCTCCTGATGAGAAACCGGCCTTGAAAGTAAGCCCGTTGGAGACTCCCATGACAACGCCCGTGAAGACTGCCGCAAGGAGCTTGTCCTCGGTTTGGAACTGGATTTTGGTAAGCTCCAGGATAAACATTATCGTCGGATATGCCAGTGACATCAGGATGATCTTTCTGATAGTGACGCCTTTTATCCTAAGCACCTGTATTTACAACCTGTCAACATTTTTAAACTCAACTCTTTTTAGCAGGATATTACTTCATTTCAGAGGGATAGATGAGAGCACTATTGCTTATCAGTACGGAATTTTTGCAAGAAAGGCGATGGTCATCACAAACCTCCCGATAGCCATGGCTTCAGCAGCTGCTGCAGCTATGATCCCTGAGGTGTCAACTACCTACGCAAGAGGAGATGTGGATCAGGCTGGTGTGACTGTATCAAGAGTTACAAGGGTCATCCTTATGATATCGATTCCTTGTGCTGTTGGACTCTTTGCACTGGCAAGACCCGTTATGATGATACTGTTTCCACAAAAGAGATCCCTGGATGAGGCAGCATTTCTTTTGATGCTCCTTGCTATCACTGTTGT
>CACWYF010000075.1 GCA_902765035.1 uncultured Eubacteriales bacterium | reverse complement strand
ACCGTATAAAACACGCCATACACAGAAAACCCATTCGTCTCGAATACGACTGCGTCGTCCTGCTCCTGCGGCTCTTCTACAAGCTTCGCTTCCTCGTCTTCACCTTCGAAGTGAACGACGTTCAGAGACTTTCCCTCGGTGTTCTCGTCTTTGTCGAGCAGCTTGATTTCAACTCTTACAGGCTCTTCGGGCTCGATTTTGATACCATCCTTTTCGATAGTGATGTCAAGGAGCTTACTGTAAGCGATCTTGCCGGCGGAGACGCCCATGACTTCCTCAGCATCTGCTATGTAGTCTGCATACTCGTCCGCGGACTCTTCGATCTCTCTAACTTTGAGTTCGGCGTCCAGAGGGATGCCTGCAGTTTCATCGCAATATACAGTTACTTCATATGTATTGCCATCTGTGCTCTGGAAAGAGGTGGTCAGGCTACCTGCACCGACAACGCCATAGACGGAGAACTGGTCGGACTCGAACTTGACCGACTTCATCGCCTCGTCTTCGCCCTGCTTCTTGGCGTCGATCTGGGAGTCGATGACTTCAGGCTTCTCTTCGTTGTTCTTGTCAAAGTGTACAGTGTCGACATTGATGTCCTTGCGGACTTCCACTGCCTCGTTGTATTCGATCCTTACCTTAACCATGCCCTGGGGCTCGATCTCTTTTCCATCATAGATGAAGGCAATATCGTAGAACTTTGCGAAAGACAGACCGGTCTTTTCGTCATACTTGTCCTGCATTTCGCTCAGAGCCTTCTCATAGTACTCCTCGTACGCATCAGGATCGCTCTCTTTGGTAATCTCAATAACCTGAAGCTCTACGCCCTCGGGGAGCTTGGCGCTTGTGCCAAAATCTGCATAGACTGTATAACCGTCATCATGCGTATCTTTCTGGTCATCATCACGATCAGAGTTTTTGTCCTCCTCATAGGTTTCGTCAACGTATGTATAGACGAGCTGTCTGTGGCCGGTGATTAGCTGAACTGTTTCCTCGGTCTTGGCGGTTGCTGCACTCTCAGAATTCTCGGTTGTGCTTACCGCTTCGGAAGACTCCTCAGACGTATCAGCGTCATGGTTGTCGTCTGTCTCATCCGAATTGTCCTGGTCGTTCTCAGCTGCAGGCTCCGCGTCGTCGTTATTGGAGGCATCCTCAGTGTTGGACTCCTCGTCATCGGAAGCTTCTGCAGGATCTTCGTTCTGCTCCTGTTCCTCCTGCACTTCCTCCGGCTCTTCTGCCTGCGGCTCCTCCGGATCCACTTCCTCTGCGGATTCGGTGACGACCGGCTCGCTCTCGGCGATATCTATGCCCGCCTGCGTTGATGCCGTGTTCACATCCAGCGTCACGGCCGGCAGGATCAATGCGTAGGTTGTCACGAATACGACAATGGCAGCCAGTGCAGAGACGCCGCGCTTCCAGCGCTTCAGCTTCTTGTTCATTCTCATGAAGTGTTCCACTATTTTGTCTAAATGGTTCATATCGCTTCTCCTGATCATTATCGTTATGAGCGGCTGTTAATGGATCCTGTCAGCTGCGCGCCTTACGCAGAAGACCCAATACTACGAATACAGTTCCGGCTGCGCCAAGCGCGATGGCAGGCCACCACAACTGTCCCGTCTGTGGAATGCGGCGCGGCTTGTCCGGAGGGACCATCTCCTTGTAAGGTGACGCCTTCGGCTTGGTCGTAACGTCGTAGATCAGTTTCCCATTGTCGTTCTGCGGGATCGATACGAGGAAAGGATTGAGCGTATACTTTTCTCTCGTCTTGTCCTTCTTGGTGATCTCAACGACCTTCGTATGTGCGACCAGGTACAGGCCGGGCTCCAGGTCTGTGAAGACCACAGTACCGTTTTCATCCAGTTTCTGGGAACTCTCATAGAGAGGCAGTCCCTGGCTCTTGATGATCCGTTCCATCTTCTCGGCCAGGTCTCTGTTCTCCTGATCCAGCTCCGCGCTGGTTGTGGGAAGATTGCCCACGGATGCAAAATCGCCGGTCGGTACGAACTTATATCCGTTATCTACAACGATATCGGCGACTCTGTAGATCCCGACCTCATTTCCGTCGCTGATCGGCTCTCCATTGCTCGTAAATGTAATGGAAAGGGATCCTCTTCGCGTAAGGTCAATCGTTTCCGCGGCTGATGCACCAGCTGGAAACATCCCCGCCGACATGCTCAGGCATGCGGTCAGTATCAGGGTGCCCTTTAATAAACCTGTTATCTTTCTTCTTAAACCTGTTGTGCCAAATAACCGCATAGACTCCCCTTTCCTAACCTTTCTTGTTTGTGCCATTTCGTTTGTTCCAATAGTTGCGGATCGCATCTAAGATGTCTTCCTGTTCCTCTGACCCGATCACTACCTCGGTCAGATTGTTCTCTTTCATATACTCATCTTTGTAATCTCTTCGCTTACGGTTCTTGGCGCTCGTGCTGATCAATACATAGATAAGCAGCACTGCCAAAAAAGGAATTGCCAGAAGCGGTGCAATAAACACCGGACGTATCTGGATCGCGTCCGCGACAACCATCGCGTCGCCATCCACGTTATCGATCCTGTGCCCTCTGACCAAAAGCCTGTGCGTATTAACGCCGTACGGCGTGCAGGTGACCAGTGTGCAGTAATCCTTTCCATTCTCGATCACCAGGTGGGACAGGTCCTCCGGCTCCACGATCCATATGTGATCCACCTCGTAGGTCAGTGTCTCGTTCAGGACTGTAATTGTGAATGTGTCGCCCGCGACCAGCTTGTCCAGATCCGTAAAAAGTCTGGCGGAAGGAAGTCCCCTGTGCCCTGACAGAACGCAGTGAGAACTCTCACCTCCGACGGGAAGCGATGTTTCTTCCAAGTGGCCGATGGACGTCTGCAGAACGGTGTCATCGGTTCCATGGTAGATCGGAAGCGTGATATTGATCTTCCGGATCTTGATATAACCCATGATTCCATCGCCGCCTACATCGAGCTGTGACAGGTATTCTTCCTTCTGCTCGTCTGTTAAGTCCCAGGCGATTCCGCTTTCTGCCAGTCTCTTGTTATAGGTTCTGGCTCCGTCGAGGATTGCCGCATACTCTTCCTCATTCATGTTGGCCACGTTCTCTGCGTAGGACATGACCGACCTGGCTTGATGGATGGAGTTCCAGTAATCCGCAAAGGACGGATATATGAGCAGCATCAGTCCTACGACCAATGCCGCTACCAATATGATGTTGACCAGCCTGGATTTAATCCATCGGATCACCGGATTCTCCGATTGACTTAATTCCGATGGGCCAGGGCTATATGGATTTTCTTTATATTGTGCCCGTGTGTTATTCGAATTCATTCTTCCCATATTCATGTTGTTCCAATGCTTGCTTTACTAAATGTATAGAAACTTCCTATGCATTTAGGAAAATAAGCATTAAAGCCTATTCCGCTTCCGCATCATGCTTCCGTGATATAAATCATCCGGGGAGCCGGATGAACCGACTCCCCTTCTGATATTCGATTGCTTAATGAAACCAGTTCAGTACAGAACCAATCTCATTCTTCCGTCATGATTAGCGAGCCATTCTTCTCTTGGAGATCAGAAGTACTGCTGCGCCGATTACGAGTGCAGAACCAACAACGTAGAACATTGTTGTGCCCATGCCACCGGTGGAAGGAAGCTCTGTGCCCTCTGTGTTATCAAAGGGGAAAGGATGCTCGATAAGCTCTGCCTCTTCCCATTGAATCTCTGTGCTGTTAGGTTCTTTGTTATTAGTGAATGTGTATTTAGCAGTTTCCTTGCCATCGATAGTCACAGAATAAGACTTAAGGATTTCTGTCTCATAGGTAACTTCCTTTGCAGTTCCTGAAGTAGGTTTCTTGCTTACCCACTCAGATCCATTCCACCATTCTGTTACGTTAACCTTCTCTGTCTCTGCGGCAATTACAACTGTATGTACAGTAGAATCTTTGACAAATCCATCCGGAGCAGAGATTTCCTTAAGATAGTACGTTCCTGCATCGAGGCCCGTGAAGTTCATGCGGCCATCAGTACCAGATGTTGCAGTTACTTCATTACCAGCCTTATCTTTGTAGGGCACTTCACCCTTATTATCCGTGAAGAGTCCAAATACAGCGCCATTCAGAGGTCCTTCAACATAGTCTTTTTCAGGATCACCAATCTGACTTGTGGTCCTTGTCTCAGTAATAGGATTGCCAGCAGCATCTTTACCAATCTTGACGATTTCAGAAGTCTTCTTACCTTTAAGAGTTTCAGTTACATCTTTGCCGATTCCAGCAGCATCAAGAGAGAATGTATAGTGCTGAGTTGTATCCTTCTTCACATCATAATCAGTCTGGTTGTTAGGATTGTGAGAATAAGCAATAGATACATCGTTGTTCTCTTCGTTAACAGCATTGACAGCATCTACAGTAACGACTGCAGAATAGTTGATTGTTACGGATGTTGCTGCTTTCAGAGACTGCAGATACTTCTTTGTAAATGTAATTGTGTATCCAGAATCAGTTGCTTCTACGGTGTAATCCTTATCTTCCCCTTGGGTAAGCCCTGTTACTACAACACTATCCTTATTCAATTTAAGAGCTGTAAGCTCATCAGTTACTACAAAATGAGGATCTGTATAAACTTCTCCATAACCAGGAATAGTTGTCGTTACAGTGAAATTCACTGTATCACCAACAGCCGTAGTTGTGGGCTTATTGTCATCCCAACCATCTTCAGTTGTAGATGCTGTCTTTGTTAAGGTAACTGTGCTACTCTTTGCAACGCCATCAGCAAATTCTCCAGTAACAGCTACTGTTCCCTCATGACCGGTCTCTTTATTGTAATCTGCAGAAACAAATACTGGATTATAAACAGTATTAGCATCTTTAGGAGTTACCAGTGCCATCCACATTCCGGATTTTGCATTATTATAGGTGGCTGTTTTCCCATCATCAGAATAACTGGTAGCATCTTTACCATCATTACCAGCAAGCTTTGCAAGTTTACCAGCAATCTCAGAAGTCATTCCAGTAGGAGCAACTGCAGGATCAGCTTTAGGATCGCCAACCAGCATTGACTTCAATACATCTTGGGTCAACACAGAACTGTACTGAGCAAGCGCTTTCCAACCGGAAACGTCAGACTTGTCGGCAGTCTCGCCAACCCACTCTACGACCTGATAGAATTTCACAGTATCGCCTTTCGCAAGGTCTGTAACTGTCAGCGGATAATCATATGAAGGTGCAGCCGGTGTCTCATCCGCAAATGCCGCCATTCCGCTCATGCTCAAGCAAAGAACGAATGCCAGCATAAGAGCCATCATTCTTTTCATGTGTTTCATTGTGTTCTTCCTTTCTTTGAAATTTCGCCTTTCAAGTGATTTTTGTTTTTTGAAAGGGAGCTTACTATTTACTGTTAGGACAAAGGTTGTCTGCCACAGCTGGCATTTGGCTGTCTCATGCAGGTATCTCGACCGATACGCGCTTCAACAGCCGGATTTATATCGGTTCCAGATTCGGCGTCAGTTATTCGTCGAGATCAGAGGCTGTTTGTTATCCTCCTTTCTCCACGCCTCATCCCGGAACCGCACATCATGGCGGATGCAGGGTTGGAATCGCACCGCCTAATGCGCGCAACGATTATGGATCGGCGGAGCGCTGCGCTCCGTCCGAGGGTCATCGTCTGACCTGTCAATTTGCTAGTAGTGTCCATATCGCTTTCCTGTTCGTCCGATCACTTACTGAATCGAGCCAAAACCAGTCAGCGGCCATACTCTGAATACGATCTTCCCTACGATTTGTTCTTCTGAAACGCATCCAATAGACGTATTTCTGGAGTCTATGGAAACTAATCGGTTATCTCCCATCACGAAGACCTTGCCCTCTGGAACCTGATAAGGAAGTTCGATGTTGGTCTCGCCGAACGCCTTCGGCTGGTTGAGATACGGTTCTTCGATCTTAATATTGTTGACGTAGACGTTTCCGTCCTTGTCAATGTCTACCCAATCGCCAGGGTTGGCCATCACTCTTTTGACCAAAATATTGTTGTTATAATAAAAAGCGATGATGTCTCCCGTGTTCAGGTTGGTACTCTTTACCGATACAACGATGTCACCGCTGTCCAGAGTTCCGTTCATTGACTTTCCGTAAATCCTGAGGATCGGCAGGAACAATACCGCTATGAGAACTGCGACCGCCGCGACAACGACAAGGGAGAGGAAGGTGCTGCGCACGGTTGTTCTGAACCGGTGCAGGTAACGCTCTCTTTTGACAGCTTCTGTGACTATGCCGGTATCGGGAAGGGCCATGCTCTGTTCATCCATTGTCCTTGCCCTCCCTGTTAAGATGATTCTCTGCAGCCGGCTTTTTCCTGGCAGTGCTGCGCTTGACGTTCTCTACGTATAGGTCTGCTGCCTTTTGTGCCTCTACAAAGATGTTGGTCAGCTGCAGAGATGCTTCCGCCAGCGAACCAGCTTTCTCAATTCGGATCCTTCGGTCCGCCAGCTGCTCTTTCAGTTCGTCGCGCTCTTTGCGCAGATTGTCGATCTCCTGGCTCTGTGCCAGCATGATCTCCAGCATTTCTGATCGTTTTAGTTTCAGTAATTCCTTTTCAGTCATTGGATTTCCTCTTCAGCCTCATATTGCGACGGATCGTCAGCGCTCCGTTCTCTTTGCGCACGTCAAATACAAACGGGTTCGTCTCTGCCCATGCAGGATCTTCCTCTGCCTTTTCCTGCCACAGGACATAGGCGTTCAGGAAGCCCTCGTAGATCGTCTGCTCGGCCCGCTGCCGCACATTCACCGCCTCTTCATAGCTGTCAAAAGATCCCAGATACAGCAGTTTCTTCTTAAAGCCGATGTTGGCGATATACTTCCCGTTCTTCCTCTTGAAGATTCCGCAGAATCCGCTGTGGTTGTCACTGCGCTTCTTGCGTCCGGAAAGCCATTCGATACATGTGCCGTCCACCAGGTGCAGCCGGTCACATACCATTTTCTTGCTCACCTCTTTAAGGCACCCACAACTCTTGTTGTTGCCCTTGTTGAGCTCTGCGACGCTCACTTCCACTTCGTTTCCGCAGTCGCAACGGCATCTCCAGAGAATCGACCCGCTTGCACTCTTTCTATCCGTGGGATAAAGTGCCGTCAGCTTTCCATATTTATGTCCACTAATATCCAGTCTGTTCTTACTCATTCTTCCCACTCACTTGATGCATTCTTATGGGCATAGCAAAAAATCAGTCTGCTCTAATTCAAGAAAGTATAC
>CACWYF010000074.1 GCA_902765035.1 uncultured Eubacteriales bacterium | reverse complement strand
TGTAGCCGCCGTGTGTACGGTTACGCATAATCATCTCTTCAGTCAGCATGGCCATAGCGTAGTAAGCCTGCTCTCTGTTCTCAGGAGTATCTGTCTCTGCGATCATCTCTGTGTTGATGCATGACAGCATGTCTGTCAGAGGAACGATTCCCCAGCAGTTCAGGAGCCATACGAGGAAGTCCATGTAGTAGTGCGACTGAACGCCCCATACGATCGCTCTGTGGCGGTACTCAGGAGCAGCCATTTTGCGCTTCTTGTATGCCTTCTCTGCCAGCTTCATCAGACGTCTGTCAGCTCTCTCGAATTCAGGAACCTTGCCGCAGATAGCCATGTAGTTGGTCTCTGTGTAAAGTGCGAGGTTTCCGCCGAAGATCTGCGGATAGTCCGTCTTGTTCATGTCGAGCCACTCGTTACGGCACTTTGTCGCAAAGTTTACTCTCTTAGCACATTCGAAGTAGTAATCCCAGTCCCACTTGTGGCCTGTGTGCTCTTCGATGAATGCGATAGCTCTTCTGATTTCCTCAGCAGCGTATTCCTGTACATCATCTTCCTTGTGACGGAGCGGAGCCGGCAGCTGGAATACAGGAATGCCGTCTTCCTTCTCGAGTCTCTCGGAGATTACGCCGTTACCGAGAAGTGATCCGTCGCATGTTGTGTTGCACTGTACAGCGCATGCTCCGAATACAGGTGCATCGTCGTCGATAGATACGCCGGCTTCTGCCTCAGGCATCGGGCAGACGTCGCCAGGAAGTCCGTATTCCTGAGCTACGTCGATGTAGTGCTCCATAGCGTGCTGGTTCAGGAGTACTGATACGTATGTTGAAGGAGTCTCACGGGATGTGCACTTCAGGTCAGGGAATCCCATCATGACTGCTGTCATCTCGTTCTCATCAACGAGTACGTTGATCTTGGAGAACTCCTCATCGTTACCTACCCTGCGGTCGGCACGTGCCATGGTGTTCAGAAGCTTCGCAACGTCGATGATGATAAGATCCTGCTCCTCGTGGGTCATTCTGAGGTATTCGCCTCTGAGGCCCTGAGTGAATCTGTCTACCATCATAGGTACTGCCAGATAGTTAGCCATCCAGCGGTATCTGAAGAAGAACTTGATGTTGCGAGGCTTTGCCATGAATTTACCGAGTGTGAGCATGATTCCCAGCCATCTGCTGTAATCGTAAAGAGTATCTCCTACTCCTCTCCACTCACGACGCTTTCTGACCTTGCCATGCGGCTTATACAGATCGCCGTATCTGGTGTCACCCTTGATTTTTTCAGGGTTGACCATTTTGTTGAATTTCTTAACAGCCATCACTAATCCTCCTTCTGAATCTTCTTGATATCGATGCTCTCCATGAACGCCTGTACACGGGTACGCATCTGTCCGGAGGAGCCGATAGTGTACGGTCTGTCGACTGCGAGAACCGGCCAGTCATATCTGTTTCTGAGGATGTGTGATCCCATCATCTTCTCGTAAGCCCATGGGTCACAGAACTTCATCTGCTGATAGATGATACCGTCGGCCTTGTATTCCTTAGCCAGCTTATCGACGTATTCACGTCTTCCGTCCATCTTCTCAGTGTTCATGTATCTCGGGCATTCGCCTCTGTACATGTACTGTCTGCAGATCTGAATCAGAGCATCCTCATCGTCAGTGAGCTCGATCGGATCTCTGCCAGGCAGTGAGCCGTAGCAGAATCTGTCAGCGCATACGAATGCACCGCTGTCCTCGATGAGCTTGATGAAGTCAGTATCATCGACTTCGGATCCTACAACGAGAACTCTCGCCTTGAACCATGGCTTGTCGTCAGATTCTCTTGTCTTCAGTTCCTCAAGTGTCTCCTCGAGTTTGTCAACGATGAGATACTTAGGAGCTACGTATGAAGCAAGGCAAAGCACGTTGTACTCATATCCTGTGATTGTCGGCTTGTCGAGCTTGCGGAAGTCTCCGATCTGTCTGAGGAGCTCACAGATGTGATTATGCTCAGCGACAGCCTTACGGATAGCTTCATCGCTTACATCGATGCCGTACTTCTCAGCCAGTGGCTTGAGAATGTGATTCTTGCACTGAAGCACATAGAGGTTGAGGCCGTTGTAGTCAGCCTTCATAGGAATCTCCATGTAGTCCCAGAAGAAGTTTTCCTTATCCTTGCCGGCAGCGTTGAGAAGTTCCATGTTCTCAACGCATCTGTTGAGCATGGTGCATCCGTCAGGTGTTACCATTCCGTCAAGGAAGTTGTATCCTCCCTCAAGAGCTCTCTCAAGGATAGCTCTCGAATATTCGCAGAGGAAGCTTGTAAGGTAATATGTTCCTACATCTATGGAACCTGTTCTCGGTGCACGAAGCCTTGCTGAGAAGCATCCCGGCAGATTGAGAAGCGGTTCAGGTACGTTTTCGCACATATAGCCTATACACTTCTTGCCTTCCTCCTGGGCCTGTCTGATGAGGTCATTGTGTGCCTCCTGCAGCAGGTCTTCGAAGTAAATCAAATGTTTAAGGTCTTTCACAGTATCCCTCCTGTGTTTATCAGTCCTGTCTGTAAAACCAAGCTCAGTGTATTACCACAGCTTAGCCACTACATCAGCAACAGCCTTGCCCTGCTCGCCGTTCAGCTTGCATCTGAGCTGTCTCTTGACTTCACCGATAAGCAGTTCTTCCGACTTGCCTTCTGCTATTGCAGCAAGGATCATCTCTTCTGCTTCTTTGCTGACCTTGCCGTCAGCCGAAATTCCGTTGTAAATTCGGAGCTGTTCTTCTTTAGTGAATTCTTTCATTGGTAATTCCTCCCTCGCCTGTTATTGCATGAAACGGATCCGCAGCCGTGCAGCCTGTCTCGGTGAACGGCTGCGGTTTCATTTTGATGACTCATCTGCAAGCAATTACTTGCTGCTCTTCTTGACTTCGGCTTCGAGCACCTTTTCAAGTCTCTCTTTTGCCTTTGCATCGAGAGCCCCGTCGTCACCTGCAAAAAAGGCTTCAAGGTCAGGGAGTCTGACGCCGGCTTTGTAGTTCATCTTGAACATCTCAACACCGAGTGACTCCTTAATATTTCTCATTTCCTGATTGGTCATTTGAACCTCCTGTATTTAAGCAGTTATCACTGAGGCCTGTATTCGCCTGATGCTTCAAGCTTCCCTCCGGTCCCGTCTGATGGTTTTGCACCTGAGTCTGCATCAGCCTCCGCATCAACATCCTCTACCTCGACTTCCTTGATCATCATCTCATTGCCGCGAAGCAGCCATGTATTGCCGCTTCCGCAGTGAGGACATGTCTTGCCGTACTGTACGGTGGAATACGTGATCTTGCAGTCATCACACCATGTAACGGCAGGGATCTCTTCAGTCTTCAGTTCAGCGCCCTCAAACATCGGGAATTTCTTGGTATACCAGAGCCAGTAATCGTGCAGATATGACGTTACTATGCCGGATACTTCCCCGAACTGGAGAGTAACAGAATGTATCTTCTTTATGTTCTGTTCCTCAGCGATCTTGCTTACCTGTTCAACTACATAATTAACAAGTCCTAATTCGTGCATATGCTTAAAATGTCCTTATTACTTGCCAGCTACTTTTTTCTTGATGATGCCTGCTACACGGCTCGGGATGTGCTTGCCCATTCCGAGGAACTTCTGCTCTGCAGGGATCATGTTGGAGTACTTGTCTCCGTCAGGCAGACGGAACAGATGGATAGCATCGAACTTGCACTGTACAGTACACATACCGCAGCCGATACACTTGTTGGTATCTACTACGCTGCGTCCGCACTTGAGGCATCTCTCTGCTTCCTTCTTGATCTGCTCTTCGCTGAACTGCCTGATTTCGTAATCCATCGTGAGCTTCTTGCTCTCGTCGATCTCTCTGATCTGGCGAGGAGGTCTCTTGAAGTCTGCAGGTGGGATAACGATGTCATCCTTGTCGAGCATTGCGAACTGACGTGTATTCCTGTGGATCATCAGATGCTGACCCTTATTGACGAATCTGTGCAGTGATACTGCGCCTTCACGGCCCATTGCGAGAGCGTCAACCACGAACTTCTGTCCGCTTACGCTGTCTCCGCCTGCAAAGATGTCAGGCTCTGCAGTCTGCAGTGTAGCAGGGTCTGCGATGATCATGCCTCTCGGGCTGAACTCTACCTTGGTTCCCTCGAACAGTGTGCCGTAGTCAGGCTTCTGACCGATGCTGAAGAGAACTGTTGAGCATGCCTGCTCTGTTGTCTCATTGTCATCGAACTTAGGATCGAATCTTCCGTCAGCGTTCTTGACCTGTGTGCACTTATGGAACTTGATGCCTGCAACCTTGCCGTCCTTTGTAACGACTTCTGTCTGACCCCATCCGTCATGGATCACGATGCCCTCGTTCTCGAGGAATTCCTGATCCTCAGCGCCCATCGGCATCTCATCATATGATTCGAGGCAGTACAGGTGTACGTTCTTGGCGCCCTGTCTGATAGCTGTTCTTGCTACGTCAGCTCCGATGTTTCCGCCGCCGATGACTACTACATCTCCGGAGAGCTTATTTGCTTTGCCCAGAGTCACGCTCTTGACATAGTCAACACCGCCGATAACTCCTTCAGCGTCATCGCCCGGGATTCCGAGTCTTCCGCATGCCTGGAGACCTGTTCCTACGAAGAAGCCCTTGAAGCCTTCTTCTCTCAGGGACTGGAATGTTACGTCCTTGCCGACCTCTACGCCGCATCTGATCTCAACGCCCATCTCCTTGAGGATGTCGATCTCAGCATTGACGACCTTCTTGTCGAGTCTGAAGTTAGGAATACCGAGTGTCATCATTCCGCCAGGCATCTCCTGCTTCTCGAATACTACAGGCTTGTAGCCCTCGATAGCGAGGAAGTATGCGCAGGAAAGTCCTGCAGGACCGGATCCGATGATACCGATTTTCTGGTCGAAGTGTTCTCTTGTTGTGGATACCATTGGCGGGATGTACTTGTGATCATCCTCAAGATCCTTGGCTGCGATGAAGGCCTTGATGTCATCGATAGCAAGAGCCTCATCAACAGTTCCTCTTGTACATTCAAGTTCGCAGTACTTGTGGCAGATAGCTCCGCATACTGCAGGGAACGGGTTGTCTCTCTTGATCAGCTCGAGAGCCTGTCTGTACTCGCCTCTGCTTGCCATGTCGATGTAGCCCTGGATAGCGATGTGGAGCGGGCATGCGGACTTACAAGGTGCAGTACCTGTAGGCCATGTCTGGATGACACCGTTCTCGTTCTTGTAGTTCCAGTTCCACTTATCTTCAGGCCAGAAGTTGCTGTCAGGCAGCTCCTGCTTAGGATATTCTACAGGGCCGCTCTTGGTGCACAGCTTCTGTCCAAGTCTGACAGCACCTGCAGGGCAGACCTCAACGCACTTGCCGCATGCAACGCACTTCTCAGGATCTACCTCTGAACGGTATGGAGAAGCGGACATGTTAGGGGTGTTGAAGAGCTGTGATGTACGGAGAGCGTTGCAGACACCTACAGCGCAGTTACAGATAGCGAAGATCTTGTTCTTTCCGTCGATATTTGTAACCTGATGTACATAGCCCTTTTCTTCAGCCTTTTCGAGGACTTCGATAGCTTCTTCATAAGTGATGTCATAGCCCATGCCTGTCTCACGGCAGTAGTCAGCGAAATCACCGAGTCCCATGCACCAGTACTGTGCGATGTCTCCGGAGCCCTCGCCTCTGATCGTCTGCTGCTTACGGCAGGAGCAGATTCCGAGTCCGATCTGTCCCTCATACTTCTTGAGCCAGTATGAAATGTGCTCGATGTCGAGCGACTCGCTCTCTGCAGGGATAGCCTTCTCTACAGGGATTACGTGCATTCCGATTCCGGATCCGCCAGGAGCTACCATCTGGGTGATACCTGCGAGCGGCAGATAAGTCATTCTTTCGAAGAAGTCTGCGATCTCAGGTGTCTCAGGGGAGATCTGGTCTCTCATTACCATGATCTCGGCACTTCCAGGTACGTACTGGTCGAGGACCCATCTTCTCTCATGATTAGGATTCTTGCCGTCAAGGTTCTCGTTGTGGAACTCTACAAGGCCATACTGGCATGCAGCCTCGAGGACTGTCTCCAGACGGGCATCGTCAAGTCCGCTCATCTTCTTAATATCTGCGAAGAATCTAGGCTTACGCTTGCCCATCTTCAGGCAGACATCGAGAACATCTTCAGCAATGTCTTTGCCGTATCTTCTTACGACATACTGGTAACCGCAGTCCATGCCCCAGTACTCAGGAGAATCCTTGGAAGGCTTCTCGAGTCCAAGGAGGATTTCCTTACGGTCGGTGATGATCTTTATAAGCTTAAAGATCTTCTCATCGTGTGTCAGTGTTTTTGCCATATACTAACCACCTCTCCATTAATCATTTCAATATCTTCAATATTTGATTCCACGCGGCCATGCGCACTTCCTCATACTATTGACAGAATTTTATCATGACCAATTGGTAACTTTCAATAAATCAAACGCAAATCCGCCATATATTAAGAAGAAAAAACAAAACAGTACAGAGCCGGTCCCCCATTTTGACTGCAAAAGCGGAACTAATAGGTCAATGCATAGGAGCCGCTCTACATGTAGTGCCGCATCCCCCTCCGGGGCATATTTACAGCCTGCCGGAAGCAGGGCTTGACCCATACCCTGCAGGGGTATATAATCGCATTGCCGGATACCCCACGAGTTCACTATAAACCATCATGAATCAAAGTATTAATACCGGTCATCTATGTTCACTGACGCCGGTTACTACAGACGCAGAAACGGAGTCATACACATGGCAGAGAAGAAAGAATGCTGCGCATGCAGCGAGAAGAGAAAAGAACGCAGCCCCGAGGAATACAGGGATCTGATCAACAGGCTGAGCCGCATCGAGGGACAGGTCCGCGGCATCAAGGCCATGGTCGAGAAAGGCGCATACTGCCCTGACATCCTCATCCAGACATCGGCAGTCAACGCCGCGCTCAACAGCTTCAGCAAGGTGCTCCTGTCCAATCACATCCGCACCTGCGTAAGAAATGATATACGCGAAGGCAATGATGAGGTCGTTGAAGAGCTCGTCACCACCCTTCAGAAGATGATGAAATAAACCTGTTGCATTTAAGAGGTAAACAGAATGGAACAATACATAGTTACAGGAATGAGCTGCGCCGCATGTCAGGCCCGGGTGGAGAAAGCCGTCTCGAAGGTCCCGGGTGTCGATTCGTGCTCGGTAAGCCTTCTTACCAATTCAATGGGAGTCGAAGGCAGCGCTGCTCCGGAAGAAATAATACGCGCGGTGACAGACGCCGGATACGGCGCACGCCTTAAGGCGGCAGATACCGCTTCAGCAAATGCATCCGCAGGGAATTTTGCCGCAGAAGAAGCCGCCCTTGAGGACCACGAGACACCGGTACTTAAGAAGAGGCTCCTCTGGTCTCTCGGCTTTCTTATCGTCCTCATGTATTTCTCCATGGGGCACACGATGTGGGGCTGGCCGATCCCGGCGTTTTTTGAGGGCAACCACATAGCCATGGGGCTTCTGCAGATGATCCTGGCCGCCATAGTCATGGTCATCAATCAGAAGTTCTTCATCAACGGCTTCAGAGGTCTCATCCACCTCGCACCTAACATGGACACTCTGGTCGCCATGGGCAGCGCCGCTTCCTTCTGCTGGAGCACCTATGTGCTCTTCGCAATGACGGGCGCACAGCTTGCCGGCGACAGCGAAGCAGTCATGTATTACATGCACAACTTCTACTTTGAGTCAGCCGCCATGATCCTCACTCTGATCACGGTGGGCAAAATGCTCGAGGCGAGGTCCAAGGGCAAAACGACGGATGCTCTCAGGAGCCTCATGAAGCTCGCGCCGCAGACAGCGGTCGTGGTGCGCAGCGGTATCGAGACAGAGGTCCCTATCTCACAGGTAAGAGTCGATGACGAGTTCATCGTACACCCGGGCGAGAACATCCCTGTCGACGGAGTCATCATCGAAGGAAATTCCGCAGTCAACGAAGCTGCTCTTACAGGCGAGTCGATCCCTGTAGACAAGAAACCGGGCGATCATGTATCTGCAGCAACTTCGAACCAGTCGGGATTCATCCGCTGCAAAGCCACAAGAGTCGGTGAAGACACCACCCTCGCACAGATAATCCGCATGGTCAGCGATGCAGCTGCCACCAAGGCGCCTATCGCCAAGATCGCCGACAAGGTCTCCGGCATTTTCGTACCGGTAGTCATCGGCATAGCGCTGGTCACACTCATCATCTGGCTGGCGGTAGGAAAAGACACCGGTTTTGCACTTGCACGCGCCATCTCAGTACTTGTCATCAGCTGCCCTTGCGCACTCGGACTTGCCACCCCTGTCGCAATCATGGTCGGCAGCGGAGTCGGAGCGAGGAACGGAATCCTCTTCAAGACTGCAGCTGCGCTTGAAGAGACGGGACGCATAGAGATCGTTGCTCTCGACAAGACCGGGACCATCACAGGCGGCAACCCTGAAGTCACCGATGTGTTCCCATGCAAGGGCGTCTCGAAGGACGAGCTCCTCGAGGTCGCTGCCGCAGTCGAATCAAGGTCGGAGCACCCTCTTGCCAAGGCGGTATGCAGGCATATCGGCAGCACGACATTCAGAATCAGCGATTACGAGGAGATCCCGGGCGGCGGTGTGAGAGCATACACCTGGGATGGCTCAAACGCAGTCAGCATCGCAGGCGGCAACACAGACTTCATGATGCTTAACGGCGTTCCTGAGAAGGATGTCCTCAGACTGATGAAAGAGACTGCAGAGTTCGGCAATGCCGGAAAGACCTCCGTTCTCTTCGAGAAAGGCGGTAAGCTTCTGGGCCTCATCGCTCTTGCTGATTCAGTGAGAGACGACAGCGTTGAAGCCATAAAAGAATTCAAGGAGATGGGCATCAGGACAGTAATGCTAACCGGTGACAGGAAGAAGACAGCCGAAGCCATCGCAGCTGAGGTCGGAGTTGACGAAGTCATAGCCGAAGTCCTTCCTGACGGTAAGGAGGAAGTCATCCGCTCGCTCATGGAGCAGGGCCGCACCGCAATGGTCGGCGACGGCATCAACGACGCCCCTGCCCTGACAAGAGCGAATGTGGGCATAGCGATCGGCGCCGGCACGGATGTCGCACTTGATGCAGCAGACGTAGTGCTAGTCAACAGCAGCCTTTCAGATGCAGTAAAGGCTGTAAAGCTCGGACGCGCGACACTCAGGAATATCCACCAGAACCTCTTCTGGGCGTTCTTCTACAACGTGATCTGTATCCCGGTCGCAGCCGGCGCGTACGTCCACGCCTTTGGCCTGACACTGAACCCAATGCTCGGAGCGGCTGCAATGAGCCTCTCGAGCTTCTGCGTAGTCACCAACGCACTCAGGCTCAACCTGGTGGACTTAGGCGGCAGGAAGAAAAAAAGCAAAGCAGCCGGGCAGCCTGAAAATACAACTAAAAACGAAAGTGAGGAAAAACTGATGCAGAAGAAGATGAACATCGAAGGTATGATGT
>CACWYF010000073.1 GCA_902765035.1 uncultured Eubacteriales bacterium | reverse complement strand
TGCGGAAGACCGCTTTGCTGCAGCAAGTGGCTCCACGACTTCCAGCCGGTGTCGATCAAGATGGCAAAACAGCAGAACCTCTCACTCAACCCGACCAAGATCTCGGGCACCTGCGGAAGGCTCATGTGCTGCCTCAACTTCGAGGACAAGACATACAAGGAGCTCCGCAAGGGCATGCCTAAGGACAACGAGAGAGTCGATACGCCGGACGGCCTGGCCAAGGTCATCAGCGTCGACTACTTCAACGGCAGGATCAACACGAGAGGTATCGAGATAGACCCTGATACGGGTGAGGAGATCTTCGCTCAGGAGATCAGGTCCTACGCCAAGGAGGACATCCGCAGGCGCAAGAAGGGCAAAAAGGGTGGTCAGGTATCTGACAGCGACATCGAGATCGACCTTGATGCTGAAAAGGAAGAGCTTGCAGACGACGAGGAGATCCGTGAGCTCGAAGAGCTGATGCGCGAATTCTGATCCCGATGCTGAGAACAGATGACACCGGATTCGGGAATATAAAGGTAATCCAGAAGAAGGGGTTCGGCTACGGAGTCGATGCCGTTCTGCTCGCAGCTTTCGCAGCCGGAGAGACCGGTGCCCGAGGCATACCTGAGGGAAGCACTGCTGCAGACCTCGGAACCGACTGCGGCATAGTTGCCTTCATACTGACTCACAAGGTGGCAGGCATTCATGTCACCGGAGTCGAGAAGAGGGAAGAAGCAGCAGACCGGGCGAGAGAAGCAGTATCTCTGAACGGCCTTGAAGACAGAGTCAGGATCATCACAGCTGATGTGAACGCCATCACGGCCGGTGCAAGTGATATTGCAGGCGGCACTGATCCGGCTGATGCAGATGAGGGGACATCCTGCCTCAGAGGGAGTTTCGATGCGGTCGTTTCCAACCCTCCGTACTTCAGGAGGAACTCCGCGATACCAAGTGCATCCGGAGACAGATACATCGCGAGGCACGAGACTACCGCGGACATCGGGGATTTTGCCCGTGCGGCGGCAGCTCTTCTCAGGGACGGCGGCAGCTTCTACCTGGTTCACAGACCGGACAGACTGGCGGATATATTCAGCGCACTAAGGGAAGCAGGCCTTGAGCCCAAGGAGATGCAGATGGTCGTCCCGTCGGAGACCCAGGCGGCCAACATCGTGCTTATACACGCGGTCAGGGGAGCGGGAGCTGAACTGAGGATGCTGCCTCAGATAGCGGTCCACACGCCGGACGGCGGATACACGGATGACATCATGAGAATATATGAGCGGCAGTGAAATTCTTCAACATATCAGATGCCACTTATATTATAATAAGAGTTAATAATCAAATGCCTCTCCCTGCCTGCAGGGCGGGGAATATAAGAGCAAAAGGAGAGTAGATATGATTACTGTAAGTGTGAAAGGCGTACTCATCGGCATCCTTCTGATCGCACTGATCGTGCTGGTAGTATTCCTGATCGTAATGGTCGCCAACGTCACAGACACCATCAAGAAGGCCAATGCCATCCTCGACGGCGGCATCGGAGCTGCAAAGAGCGTCAAGGAGACGGTAGACGGTGTAGGTTCGATCATCAGGGAAAAAGCATCACAGATTGCCGGAGTCGTTGCCAAGGGCGTTGCGCTCGCCAGCAATGCGCTTGAGAGATTCTGGAAATAGGAACAGAGGAAAAGGAGAAACAAAATGATTTTTGCTTTAACAGTTAATCAGATCCTTGTGATATGCCTGATCCTCGTTCTGATCGCTTTCGTGGTCGTCGTGGCCATAATGGCAAAGCATGCCATCGAGCTCCTCAAGAAGAGCAAAAAGCTCGTGGACGACGGACAGACTATGCTGGAGGAAACCAAAACAAAGGCAAACGAGACTGAGAATTCAATCATCTCGGCTGCGTCAAATATTGCTGCAGATACATCACCTGCAATCAAGGCCATCGCCGCCGGAGCGGCCGGACTTACAGTGATCAATCTTCTGGGGATGATCGGAAGAAAACTGACCGGAAGAAGCGGATCGGAAAGGAGAACCCGCAAGCAGGCCCGCAAGGAACTCAAAAGGTCACAGAAGATGATCAGAAAGGTCAATAAGCAGACTGAACTCGAGAGAAAGGCCATGCTGAAGTCCAAGAAGATGAGCAAGAAGGCTGCAAAGGCTGAAGCAAGGAACTTAAGAAATACCGCAAAGGCTGAAGCATTAGCCATGAGAAGGGTCGCAAAAGCAGAAGCAAGAGTTGCAAAAAAGGCAGCGATCGTTGATGCAAAAGCTGCGAAAGCGGCTGCAAAAGAGGCTTTAAGGGCTGAAGCAAAGGCTGCAAAAGAGGCCTTAAGGGCTGAAACAAAGGTTGCAAAGAGTGCAAAGAAAGCAAAGGGAAAAGGCTTCCTGAGCACTGTCTGGACAAAATTTAAAAAAATACTACTGGGGAGATAATAAATGGCAAAAATACTTGTCAACAGCAGCGGACCTCTTCACGGAGAGGTCGAGATAAGCGGTGCGAAGAATTCAGTCCTTCCGCTGCTTGCCGCTACGATCCTCACAGATCAGACATGTACCATCGAGGGCGTGCCTGATCTTGTTGACGTTAATGTAATGAAGGAAATGCTGACCAATTACGGCTCCGATATCGATGACAGAGAGAAGGGAGTCATCAGGGCGGCAATGAAGGAAGTCAGATGCTGCGAGGGCAAGGCTGAACTTGTCCAGGAGATGAGAGCTTCCGTATTTACAATGGGACCGATGCTCGCCCGTCACGGCAAGGTGATCATGCCTATGCCGGGAGGATGCACTATAGGCAAGAGACCTATCGACCTGCATCTCAAGGGATTCAGGGCACTCGGTGCTGACGTTGTGGAAGATGGTGAGAACGAAAGAGTGATCGTTACCGCTCCTGAGGAAGGACTCACAGGGGATGCGATCTATCTCGACTTCCCGAGCGTAGGCGCAACTGAAAACATCATGATGGCTGCGACCCTGGCAAAGGGAACGACCATCATAGAGAATGCGGCCAAGGAGCCTGAGATCATCGACCTCGCCAACCTTCTGAACAAGATGGGCGCAAGGATCAAGTATGCAGGAACAGACATGATCAGGATCGAGGGCGTTGAGAAGCTCTCCGGCTGTATCCATGCGGTCATTCCGGACAGGATCGAAACAGGCACATTCATGCTGGCTGCAGCGATCACAAGAGGCGACATACTTGTAAAGAACGCACTTCCCGGCCACGTAAGACCAATAATCGCCAAGCTCAAGGAGTGCAACGTTGATGTTGAGGTCCTGCCTGAAGGCATCTATGTGGATGCAAGGAACAGAGAGCTGGTGGCTACAGACATCAAGACACTTCCGTATCCGGGCTTCCCGACAGACATACAGTCACCGTTCATGGCGTTCCTGACCACCGTAAAGGGTCAGAGCATCGTCAGGGAGACAGTATTCGAGAACAGATTCATGCATGTCGTCGAGCTGAACAGAATGGGGGCTGACATTTCCACAGAAAACAGAGAAGCCATAGTTCCGGGCGGAAAGAAGCTGAAAGGCGCCAAGGTCAGGGCTACCGACTTAAGAGCCGGTGCTGCAATGGTGCTCGCGGGGCTTGTGGCAAAGGGGACTACAGAGATAAGCGAGATATATCACATAGAGAGAGGTTATGAGAACTTCGTCGGTAAGTTCAAGGGCCTCGGAGCTGACATAATGAAGATCGAGCAGGACTGATACAGCCACTGCGTACATGACTTGAACTGATGCACTTTGTAAGGAGGTAAGACTATGCCGGATATCCAGTATCTCAAGCTGCTTGCGGAGAAGTACCCGAATTCGAGAGCTGCAAGGACAGAAATCATAAACCTCAGAGCCATACTTGCTCTTCCGAAGGCTACGGAGTTCTTCCTGAGCGACCTTCACGGAGAGTTCGACGCTTTCCAGTATTTCGTAAGATCAGGCTCCGGAATGATCAGGATGAGGATCGATGAGGTCTTCGGCAACCTTCTTACCGAGAAGGAATGCGATGAGCTCGCCGCACTTATCTATAATCCGGAAGCTGAGCTGAAGAGAAGAAAGAAGAGCGAGCCTGATTTTGACGCGTGGTGCAAAGTTGCCATAAGAAGGCTTGTTGCAATATGCCGCGTAGTCTCCAACAAATACACAAGATCGAAAGTAAAGAAACGTCTTCCTAAGGCATCGTCATATATCATGGACGAGCTTCTGTTCGCTGACGATGTACTGGACAGACACAAATACTACGATGAGATCATCGACACACTCATCGAGTACGGCGCTGCTGAGGTATTCATCACAGACCTCACAGAGACCATCGCGAACCTCACCGTCGACAGGCTCCACATCATCGGAGACATTTTCGACAGAGGCGCAAAATCCCATGTTATCATGGACTACCTTATGTCCAACCGCGGAGTGGACATCCAGTGGGGCAATCACGATGTCCTGTGGATGGGAGCAGCGTGCGGCAACAGAGCCTGCATCGCGACCATCATCCGTATCAACGTAAGGTACAACAACTTCGACATGCTCGAGGTGGGCTACGGCTTCAACCTGAGGCCGCTCGCATCGCTCGCAGAGAAGATATACGGGGACGACCCTTGCGAGTACTTCAAGCCTAATCTGCTTGAGCAGAACAAGTATGACCCGATCCCGCCTGAACTGGCAGCCAAGATGCACAAGATGATCTCGATCATCCAGTTCAAGATAGAGGGGCAGGAGATACTCAAGCATCCTGAATACAAGCTTGACAAGAGGAACCTCCTCCTGAACATCGACTTCGATAAGGGCACGGTCAATATCGAGGGCAAGGAATATCCTATGAGGGATATGAATCTCCCTACTGTTGATCCTGCAGATCCGCTGAAGCTGACTCCTGAGGAAGAAGAGGTAATGGTAGCTCTCGAGTCTTCGATCATTAATTCCGAGAAGCTCCAGAAGCACATCAACTATATGTTCGAGGTCGGCGGCCTCTACAAGGTCATGAACAACAACCTACTCTATCACGGCTGCATGCAGCTCAACGAGAACGGCACATTCAAGACTGTGCAGATAGACGGAGGCAGATACAGAGGCGCCGCATACATCCAGAAGCTGGATGAGATGATCAGAGCCGCGAGGTTCAGCCCTGAGAAGGACAGACCTGAAGAGGCAGCCATCATGTGGTTCCTGTGGCTCTCCGAGGATTCACCTCTGTTCGGCAAGGACAAGATGACGACCTTCGAGAGGTACTTCATCGAGGACAAGGCGACTCACAAGGAGAACAAGGTCCCGTACTACAAGCATATGGACAGCGAGGAGATGGCTGACAAGATCCTCAAGGACTTCGGCATCAATCCTAAGATCGGAAGGATCCTGAACGGACATGTGCCTGTCAAGCAGAGCAAGGGTGAGAGCCCGATCAAGGCGAACGGCAAGATGTTCGTAATAGACGGCGGCATTTCCAAGGCTTACCACAAGACAACAGGCATAGCAGGATATACTGCTATCATGACATCCAAGCACATGTACCTCGCAGAGCATCAGCCGTATGAGCCGCTCCGTGAGGACGGAACGCAGGTATTCCACAGACCTGTCATGCACCTTGTCGACTCAGTCACAGAGAGGATCCTGATCAGAGACACAGATACCGGAGAAGAACTGCGTGAACAGATCAGAAACCTTGAGGCGCTTTTCGATGCACACAAGAGCGGTCTCATCAAGGAGAATTACTGATTAATAATACATACAGAAAGGCGGTAAGATATGTTAGCCAAAATACTCGGAGCCGTACTGGTGGCGCTCTGCCTGTGGTACATACTCCTTCTGTACAAGAACAACAGAAACAGTCTGTAATAACAGCAAAGAAATCTACTGATAGGAAAAGGGTGGACATCAATGTACATGGACAACAACCTTATGGCAATTGCCATAATCCCGGGTCTTCTGATTCTGGCATACGTATATGGTAAAGACAAGGTCGAAAAAGAGCCGATCAGCATGATAATGAAGATCGTGTTCATGGGTGCGGCATCATGCCTCGTTGCAGGAGCTGCAGAAGGAGCTCTTCAGTCGGTGCTTCCGCAGTATGAGCGCGGAACGATCCAGTTTGCACTTCAGACATCGTTCTGTCTGGCGGCATTATGTGAGGAGACGGTAAAATATCTTGCTCTCAGGATAGGGTCCTGGAGGAGCCGGTACTTCAACTACAGATTCGACGGAATCGTTTACGGTGTTTCTTCGGCCGTAGGTTTTGCTGTATTTGAGAACATCCAGTACGTGGCTATGTACGGGATCGCTACAGCTATCTCAAGGGCATTTCTGGCAGTTCCGCTGCATGCTTTCTGCGGAGTGTTCATGGGAGTGTTCTACTCATATTCCAAGAAGGCAGCCATCGTCGGAGAGAGAGGCATTTCTGCGGCGTGCACAATGCTCGCTCTGATCGTTCCGATGATCATACACGGCGTCTATGATACCTGCGCATTCATGGGAACAGAGGCGTTCACATATATTCTTCTGGGCTTTGTAGTTCTTCTGTATATTGCAGCTATAATGACCATCAGAAAGATGTCTGCGGCAGACAGAGATGCCGGATTCTACCCGGAAGCCCGCGTCATCGAATACGATACTACACTTACGGAGTAGCCTGAACCGGCTGATTCCGGCAAGATTCTGTATCACGCAGCTCTAGGGGACAGACTATGAACAAGAATTTTATCAGCGAAAAACTGAGCGATGAACTGCTCTATCTTTTCAATACAGGCAAGCTGTATCAGCATAGACATTGCCGTATTTCAGCATGAGCATGCAAGCCTCTTTGACCGGCTGTAGCGATTGCAGAGCCACCTTCAGCTGTACTATCTCGCGTGGAGAGACGCGCCCAACAGCCACCTTTGATATGATGCGCTCAAGGTCGCCCACACGATG
>CACWYF010000072.1 GCA_902765035.1 uncultured Eubacteriales bacterium | reverse complement strand
TAATTCTCGTTGTCCCTGATGCCTGCCTCTGTGGCTGCCTTTGTGATGATTGTATAGATCGTTGTGAAGCTGTTATTCATTTTCATTTCCTCCTTTATCTTTGAGATATTGTTTATCCTATAAGCTCCGCCTTTGATGACGGTGCTCGGTTTTCATCTGATGGTTGTAGTATAGGACCCGAAATTAAGAGAATTATTAGAAAACGGTTATTTTCAGAAAAATATTGCAGGATTTCACAAACAGCATCCGGCTAATTGAATTCTTAGAATTATCAGGTAGAATTATTTTTGTAATTAAAGTCCTGTATAAATACTGAGAGAGGACCATGTAACATGAGGATCCTTGTAGTAGAAGACGAGAAGAACATGAACCGCCTTATAAGCGAGGCGATGGAGGATGAGAAGTACAGCGTAGACAGCTGTTATGACGGAGCGGAAGCTCTCGACTTCGCACTGGCAGCGGATTATGACGTGATAATACTCGACGTAAATCTTCCTAAGATGGACGGCTTCACTGTAGTCGAGAGACTGAGGGACAGGGGCTGCGCATCACCTGTGCTGTTCCTGACGGCGCGCGACAGCGTTATGGACAAGGTGACAGGGCTGAATGCCGGAGGTGACTACTATCTGACCAAGCCTTTCAGTTTTGACGAGCTGCGCGCCGTGGTCAAGGTAATGGCCAGGAAGTATACAGGAAATAAGACAAACGAGTACAGCGTCGGAGACCTCGTCGTGGATACGGACTCACGCACGGTGACACGCGGCGGAGAGCCGGTAGACCTCACGTCCAAGGAATTCGCTTTGCTCGAATATATGATAAGAAACAAAGGCGTCGTGCTCTCGCGCGAGATGATCGAGAACAACCTGTGGAACTACGACTACGAGGGAGGCACCAACGTAGTGGATGTCTATATCGGTTATCTGAGGCGCAAGATCGACAAAGGGCACGATACCAGGCTGATACACACCGTATGGGGTACCGGCTGGGTGCTGAGAGAGGAGTAAGGATATGTCAGCGAAATTAAGACTGGCTCTGTGGGTCACATTCATGGTTCTGCTGGTATCCGTAATGGTCCTCGTTTTCGTCCTGGTCATAAACAGGCACTCTCTGCCTGAGGACCCGGCTTCATACCTCGTGGAGGTGGTCCTGGACAATGCCAACGATGTTGAGTACGATAGAGGCAAATTCGAGTGGAATGAAATGTCGGTATACAAGAGAGGCGTTTACTGCTCGTTCTACAACACGAACGGCGACCTGCTGCTCTCTGCGGACAAGGAAGACATGGATTTTTCCGGCGAACCGTTCAAGGCCAACAAGATAAGGACGGTGCGGTCTGGCGATAAGGAGTTCTATCTCTACGATTATTATGTGGACATGGAAGTCTCCGGCCTGTGGATAAGAGGCGTCGTACTGACTGACAGCCATCAGGGGATCACAGACATAATCCTGAGACTCACCGTAATAATCCTCCCACTTATACTCATCGTGACATTCCTCGGTGCGCTCTGGATATCCTCGAGAACCTTCAAGCCGATCGAGAAGATCGTCGCAACGGCCAACTCCATCAACGATGCGGATGACCTGACAGACAGGATCGCACTCAAGAGGGGACCGAAGGAGATGAAGCAGCTGGCGGGAGCCTTCGACAGGATGTTCGAGAGGCTCGAAAAAGTCTTCGACGCCGAGCGGCAGTTCACCTCCGATGCGTCGCACGAACTCAGAACGCCGACGGCGATCATTCTCGCAGAGTGCGACAGGGCAAAGCGCAAGGCGGAGACGCCGGAGGATTACCGCGAGTCGATAGACAATATAAGCGAGCAGGGCCATCGCATGTCAGCGCTTATTGACGAACTGCTCGGGATCACAAGACTGCAGCAGGGAACTGAAAGATATCCACTGAGCAAGGGAGACCTCAGTGAATTCGTGACTCTGTCATGCGAGGAGTTCGTGCCGGCTGATGACCGCGGTATCCGCATGGAGGCTGAGATCGAGCCGGGTATAGAGTGCAGCTTCAATGCATCACTCATGTCACGCGTCATATACAATCTGCTGCAGAACGCGTACAAGTACGGCAGGGACAACGGATATGTAAGGCTGTCCCTTGGCAGAGAGAACAATGATGCTGTGATCAGAGTAAAGGATAACGGCATAGGTATTAAGAAGGAAGATCTGGATAAAATATGGCAGAGATTCTGGCAGGCAGACAGCTCCCGCGGAGCTGAGGGCGGCAACGGCCTCGGACTGGCGATGGTGAAAGAGATCGCCGAACTGCACGGTGGAACGGTTGCGGCTGAAAGCACTGAAGGCTGGGGAAGTCAGTTCATATTCAGGATCCCGGCGGTCTCATGACAACAGACTAAACCGGGAGTAGACCTCCTGATGAAACTGACCAATATACAATAAACAATATAATGGTGTAAAATTTACCCTATATTACCTTTTGAGGGGCAACTGCGAATCATCACAAAGGAACCGGGACAGCCGCCTGAAAACGGCTGCCTGCAGGAGGAACCGCTATGAAGATCACGATTGTCGGAGGGGGAAATATAGGGACACAGTTCGCTGTTCACAGTGCTGAAAAGGGTCATGAGGTGTGGATGTTCACGTCCAACCCCGCTAAGTTCCGTAAGCACATCAGCATAGAGGACCGCAGTGGAACACTTATACATGAAGGAGACATATGCTGGGCAACGAATGACCCGCATGAGGCTTTTCATGACGCGGACATGATCATGATCACCATGCCGCCGACCATGATGATACCGCTGGCGGAGATCATCTATGAAAACACTGACGCCCATACAAAGATTGGGTTCGTGCCCGGCAACGGCGGTTTTGAACTCGCCTTCAGAAAGTGCATAGACAGAGGCAATACTTTCTTCGGCATCGACAGAGTCCCTGCAATTGCAAGGCTGACAGAGAGGGGGAAGACTGTCTGCTGCTCGGGATACAAGGACAGGCTGTATATAGCCGCGCTCCCGTCTGAAAAGACAGAGGAATGTGCGACACTGATCGAAAGCATATATGACATACCTTGTTTCAGACTGCCGGGATTCATGGCGCTGACACTGACACCGTCCAACCCGATACTGCATACAGCGAGACTCTATTCGATCTTTAAAGACTATAAGCCGGGACTGACATACGACAAGCTCCCGCTGTTCTATGAGGAGTGGGATGACGAGTCGTCAGAACTCCTGCTGGCATG
This sequence comes from uncultured Eubacteriales bacterium, assembly GCA_902765035.1. Taxonomy (GTDB): domain Bacteria; phylum Bacillota; class Clostridia; order Peptostreptococcales; family Anaerovoracaceae; genus Crickella. The sequence continues at coordinate 3,683 of CACWYF010000072.1, read as the reverse complement.
TGACGATGAGATACAGGAGATATGCAGGGCGCTTCCGGATTTTGGCCTTGAATATGTAGTTTCTGAGCGTGAATTCTATAACGCTGATACAATAGCTGAAATGACGCGGGCGATATCCACAGAGGACTCGCTCCTCGGCCTGACAACACCTTCCGTCAAAGCAGAACCTGTTGCGGCTAAGAGCAGGGGCCTGGACGGGTTCAGGACACGCAGGCATCAGAGAAGAGCTGCGATTGAAGACCATGCCGGCAGAAGGAACAGATGGAGAGCCATAGCACAGAAACGGCACGAGGAATACCTCAGCCGCACGACAGGACGGGATGCCTTTATTCCTGACCTGCACTCAAGATATTTCACAGCCGATTTCCCGTATGGACTGATGGTCATAAAGCAGATAGGAGATATAGCCGGGGTCAGCATGCCGAACATAGACATGCTGCTTGACTGGTACGACAGCATAGCTATCATCAATGATAAGCTGATGCTCGCGGATTACGGCATCACGGACATGGAAAGCCTCCGGGCGTTTTACCTGCAATGAGCATTTTAAGCAGAAGAAATCAGTAACAGACTACCGGAAAGGGATCGCTGAAGCGGTCCCTTTTTCAGTGAATGGCAATCCTAATATATAGAAATATGATAAAATCATTTTCAGGAAATAATACCAATATCATATATACAGGAGCGGTTAAAATGGCTAACGGAAAATGGGATCAGGATAAAGTGCATCAGATGGTGCTCGATCAGAGAGCATTCTTTCAGACGGGAAAGACGCTGGATGTAAGCTGGAGGATAGAGCAGCTCAAGGCACTCAGAGGTGCAGTAAAGTCGCACGAAGCGCAGATACTGAGAGCGCTGAACGAAGACCTCGGCAGACATCCGGTGGAAGGGTACTTCTGCGACGTCGGAACTGTCATCCTTGAAATAAACGAGATGATCAGCGGCCTCAGAAAATGGGCCCGTCCGGAGCTTCACTACAGCGGTCCGCTGTGTTTCCCGAGCGTGAAGACCAAGGTGTACAAGATGCCTTACGGAGTGAGTCTTATCATCAGCCCGTTCAACTTCCCGTTCACACTGTCACTCGGCGTGCTGGCTGCAAGCATCGCAGGCGGAAATACAGCCGTGATCAAGGCCAGCTCCAAGTCCGTAAGCTGCACAAGAGTGCTGAAGGAACTCATTAAGGATACATTCCCTGAAAACTATATTACCGTAGTTGACGGCGGACATGATGTAGCCGACATGTGCCTTGACGAGAGGTTCGATAAGATCTTCTACACAGGATCGCCTAAGGTAGCAAAGCATGTAATGGAGAGGGCGTCCGTCAACCTCACTCCGGTCGCGCTCGAGCTCGGCGGCGAGACAGGCAACTGGTGCATCATCAGAAAGGATGCCGACCTTAAGGATGCAGCGCGTAAGATAGCTTTCTTCAAGATATGCAACAGCGGGCAGGTATGCATCAATATCAATCAGGTAGCAGTTGCCGAAGAAGTGGCAGACGAATTCATTGAATGTCTCAAGGCGGAGATAGTCAGGCAGGTCGGAGAGCATCCGAGTATGAACCCTGAATATCCATGCCTCATTACAGATGCGGCATATAAGAAGTGCGCTGATGAAGCAGACCGTTACAGAGACCGCATAGTATTCGGCGGCATGGGAGACGAGGCTGCCCGCAAGTATGACACGACCGTCATCTATCCGGTGGGCATAGACGAGGAGATAGTCACACATGAGCTCTTCTGTCCGCTCCTGCCGGTCGTTCCGTATAAGGACGCAGACATAGACAAAGTCCTCGAGGTCATTGCATCGAGAGAGCACGGACTGGCACTGTACATATTCACCGGCGATGTGAAATGGGCTGATAAAGTCATGAGGACCCAGCAGTACGGAGGCGGCTGTATCAATGAGGTATGCATACATATGATGGTCAAGGGCGTACCGTTCAACGGCACCGGACACTCGGGCATGGGAGCTTATCACGGAGAGTGGGGCTTCAGAGAGTTCACCCATCCGCAGACAGTGCTCTTCGGACAGACTAAATTCAACCTGCCGCTGAGAGTGCATCCTTACAGCGGAGCTGCAAATGCATATAAGGACAAAGTCATAAGGATATTCGAGAGATAGAGTGCCCTGAATGGCCGGGAGCAGCGATGGCCTTTGCCCTGTACCTGTACGGAACGAGCATAGTCGGACCGGTCAATAAGCTACTGTGCTGTTCTTGAAAAACAGCTGAGAGGAAGGGGCGTTGAGTTCAGGCCGGCCATGGAGATCGGTTCCGTGGGAGCGATCGTAAACATGCTCCTCAGAGGCTTTGGCGTCTCATTCCTGCCGGAATTCGCAGTTTCAAAATATCTGCAGACAGGGGGACTGGCCAGACTGGACACGGAAGATATTGACATTGAGCTGTATTCGTATTTAATATACAGCAGAGACAGGTGGCTCAATCCTGTTATGAAGGAGTTCATACGGATTGCCGAAGAGTGTCAGAAGGAAAGGTGATCATGCGCAACCTCTGGTACGAAAGCACGATGCACAGACAGATAAGGGACAAGCGCTCTGACAGAAAGCGCCGCATTGGTAAGGACATTGACCGTTACGGCAAAGATGTCCTTGCTTCGGATGAGCTGAAGCAGGCTTTTGAGCAGACACATCACACCTGGTCGACTGTCGGAGAGCACACGCTCAGAGTAGCAGCCTCCAGCGTGATGATCAGCTACGCTTTGCGCAAGCTGAATATCAAGGTCAACATACCTGCCGTAATAATCGGTGCACTCTGCCATGACCTCGGCATACTCGGAAGAGACACCAAGTTTGAGAACAACAAGGAGTGCAGCAGGGAGCATCCGGGCGAGTCGGTAAAGGTCGCAAGAGAGCTGATCCCTGATCTGACCGAGCACTCTGCAGATATCATCGAGCGCCACATGTGGCCTGCGGGACAGAGCAAAGCGCCGAATTCCCTTGAGGGTGTCATCGTCTCTGCTGCGGATAAGTATTCAGCAGTCAAGGATATAGTCAAGGGAAGCGATGTGAAGCACACCGGTGTGAAGAATGTCGCCCGTGATCAGGCGGAGTGGCTTAGAGAGCAGAGCCGCACGCAGACAGAGAAGGTCCGTGAATTCAGCCGCGAGCTGCAGGAAAAAGTCAGAGATCAGATATATAAGTAGAAGTACATAGTTCCGGATACATCCGGGTATGAAATAATATAAGAGCGTTGCCGCCGGGTAACAGACAGATAATGCATCTGCCTCCATGTCGTTAGGCCATAGAAGACATGGAAGCCGGTGCATTTTTTTAGGAGGAAAATGATATGGAATGGATAATGCTTTTGATCGCCGCCGTGCTTGAAGTAACCTGGGCAGTCTTCATGAAGATGTCGGAAGGATTCACCAGGATGCTCCCGAGTGTGATCACCGCTGTAGGGTACATTGCGAGCGCGGTATTCCTTGCGCTGGCGATGAGGAAACTGCCGCTCGGGACTGCATATGCGATGTGGACCGGGTTCGGGATCATGGGGACTACTATTCTCGGCGTGCTGCTGTTCAAGGAAACCATGAGCCTCGCGCAGGCAGGATGCGTTTTGATGATAGCAGGCGGGATCATCGGGCTGAAACTGCTCGCATGAGCACTTTTTTGATTTTCTATACATATAAAAAAGACTTTGCCTAAAAATGTATAGTTTTTTCAAA
>CACWYF010000071.1 GCA_902765035.1 uncultured Eubacteriales bacterium | reverse complement strand
GACACGAGTCATTCGCAGCTGCTGAGGGAGCTATCGGAATCGCATCCAAGGCTAACAAGGTCCGTCAGAAGCCGCTGAGAGTAATCCTCGACGGACTCGGCAAGGACGCTGCTCAGATCATCTCCAGAATCAACGGATTCACATATGTTGAGACTGAATATGACTATTTCACAGGCGAGCTCAAGGAAGTGTTCCGCAAGTGCTACTCCAAGGATCCTGAGAGCCCAAGAGCCAAGGTAAACTGCTACGGCGCTAACGACGTACAGGAAGGCGTAGCTATCCTGTGGCATGAGAACGTTGACGTTTCCATCACAGGTAACTCAACTAACCCTACAAGATTCCAGCATCCTGTAGCAGGTACATACAAGAAGGAACGTCTTGAGGCAGGAAAGAAGTACTTCTCAGTAGCTTCCGGCGGCGGCACAGGCCGTACACTTCACCCGGACAACATGGCAGCAGGTCCTGCATCCTACGGTATGACAGATACCATGGGACGTATGCACTCTGATGCTCAGTTTGCCGGTTCCTCATCAGTACCTGCACACGTAGAGATGATGGGTCTTATCGGAGCCGGAAACAACCCGATGGTAGGAATGACTGTTTCCGTAGCTGTTTCTGTAGAAGAAGCTGCTACTGCAGGAAAGTTCTAAACTGAAAGGGTTTGATCATTTAACCTGAACCGCTGCACCGGCGGCTGTCTGACATGACAGCTGCCGGTGTTTTTCATTGCCTGCAAGCCTTGCAACAGTTACGCTCTGTGAAATATAATTATCATGTATGAGAATGTCCGCAAATGGACAGAATGGAGTTTGCAATGTCAGATCCAAAAAAGAAAAATTCGTTTGTAGAAAAGAATTACTGGCCTGTGATCATAGGCGCTGTTCTTATTGCAGTTATTATGCTTGCAAGTACCTTGTGGACCGGAGAAGCGGCCAATGAATCAATGGAAGAGGCGGTAAGGTCGGTCAGCCTGATGTATCTTGATGAACTGGCGGGAAGAAGGGAACAGGTGATCGTATCCAATCTTCACGACAGCGTCAGCGACATAAGTGCCGGCATAAGTCTCATGGATGAGATCGACCTTACAGATTCAGAACATCTCCAGTCGTATCAGAGAAGGATGAAGAAGGCTTTCGGACTCGAAAGGTTCGCTTTCATTGATACCAATGGTACCGTCTATACTTCGACGGGAACTGAGCCTGATGCATCAAAGTATCCATTCGACTACAGGAACCTGAGCGGGACAAAGATATCACTGACCGAGAAAGGTGACAAGGGGCGGAGCGTCATCATCGCAGTTCCTATCCATCCGATCAGTTTCAATGGACAGACACTTTCAGTGTGCTTCACACAGATATCGCTGGACAGCCTTCTTGAAGGAATGTCTATCAGCTCAGATACTGATGAAACTACGTTCTGCAACATATATACGAAAGAAGGTTCGGCCCTCACTGACATGGTCCTCGGAGGACTTGCAAAAGAGGACAACCTGCTTGAAGCTCTTCAGCATGCCCAGTTCGACAACGGTTACTCATATGAAAAGCTCGTAGAGAACTTCACATCCAGAACTGAGGGCGTTGCATCCTTCCAATATGGGGATATCAATGAAACGCTGTACTATGTGCCTATAGACGGAACAGACTGGATGCTGACCTATCTTATCCGGGAGAGCGTAATTGCTGAGCGGATAAGCCCGATATCCGACAAAATAGTAACGCGTAATATAGTACAGGTACTGATTCTCGGAGCTGTGCTTCTGGGATTCTTCATGATGCTGTACAGGCAGATGAGGAGGACCGCACAGATGAATCTCGAGAGAGAAACTGCAGAAGCTGCAAACAGAGCCAAGCAGGAAGAGCTTGAAGAAAAGCTGGCGCTGCAGCAGCAGCTTTTCGAAGAACAGGAAAAGCAGACCGAGCAGAGCCTGATGATCACGGCACTGGCTTCGGACTACCGCAGTGTGTACTATGTCGACCTTGATACGGATGAGGCGACTGTTTACCGTGCATTCACCGATCTGGAGAATGCAAGGAAAGAGGGAGAGAGCTTTCCGTATCTTGCTGAGTTCACGGAGTATGCGGAATTCTTTGTTGACGAGCAGTACAGAGACGGATTCCTGGCTTTCGTGCAGCCTGATAATGTACGCAGGAGACTGGAAAAGGATCCTGTCATATCCTTCATGTATCTTGCGAGAAGGAACGGCAGAGAGTTCTATGAGAGTCTGCGTATGGCAGGGGTAAGGCATGCGGCAGACAGTGAAGACCACAAAATACACACAGTCGGCATCGGATTCAATGATGTTGACAGCGAGACAAGGGCAGCCATGGCGAGAGCAAGGGCTCTCAGCGACGCTCTTACCGCGGCAGAGGAAGCAAACAAGGCCAAGACTGCTTTCCTCTCCAACATGAGCCATGAGATCCGTACACCTATGAACGCCATCATAGGACTAGACAACATAGCTCTCAGCGATAAGACCCTGTCTGAGAAAACAAGAGAACATCTTGAGAAGATAGGCGTATCCGCGCAGCATCTTCTCAGCATAATAAACGATATCCTTGACATGTCCCGTATCGAATCGGGAAGGATGACACTCAAGAACGAGGAGTTCTCGATGTCTGAACTCCTTGAGCAGGTCAACACCATGATCAGCGGACAGTGCAGCGACAAGGGTATTGAATATCACTGCCGCATAAACGGCAGTCTTGACGACTTCTATATCGGTGATGCTGTCAAGCTCAAACAGGTTATCATCAACATTCTCGGCAATGCCGTAAAGTTCACTGATGAAGGCAGCGTGGAATTCGTGGTAGAGAAGATCGCAGGATTCGGCGGCAAGACTACTCTGCAGATGACAATGAGTGATACAGGCATCGGTATGAGTGAGGAATATCTGCCTAAGATATTCGATGCATTCAGCCAGGAGGATGCTTCATCCATCAACAAGTACGGCAGCTCCGGACTCGGACTTGCCATTACAAAGAGCATCGTAGAGATGATGAATGGCAACATCTCTGTACAGAGTGAGAAGGGCAAGGGAACTACATTCACAGTTCAGGTGACACTGACGGATTCAGAGCACAGATCGGCAGGCGCCGAAGCGGAAGTCAACCCTCACGAAATGTCTGTCCTCATAGTGGACGATGATCCTATAGCATGCGAGCACGCAAGACTGGTGCTCGAGAAGGTAGGCATAGCATCCGAAACTGCTGCTTCAGGAGCAGATGCTGTGGAGATGGTCAGGCTGCGCCATGCACGCCGCGATCCGTACAACCTGATACTTGTCGACTGGAAGATGCCTGAGATGGACGGAGTTGAGACGACAAGGCGCATCAGGTCGATGATAGGCAATGAGTCAGCCATTATCATTCTGACAGCATATAAGTGGGATGATATTCTCGATGAGGCAGTGCAGGCAGGTGTCGACAGCTTCCTGGCCAAGCCGCTCTTTGCCAGCAATGTTATCGATGAGTTCAAGGCATCTCTCAGGAAAAAGGGTATGACTTCAGCTGCAGTTCCTAACAAGGCAGATCTCAGAGGCCGGAGGGTACTGGTCGCAGAAGATGTACAGGTCAATGCAGAGATCCTGATCATGCTGCTCGGAATGAGAGAGATACAGGCTGAACACGCTGTCAACGGACGTGAGGCGGTAGAGATGTTCGAGTCCCATCCGGAAGGATACTATGATGCCATTCTCATGGATATGAGGATGCCTGAGATGGACGGTCTGACAGCCACGGAAACGATCCGTGCAATGGACAGGCCGGATTCCAAGACTATACCGATTATCGCGCTTACCGCGAATGCATTTGACGAGGATGTCCAGAGGAGCCTTCAGGCAGGACTCAATGCGCATCTGACCAAGCCTGTGCAGCCTGAGACAGTATACGAGACACTTGAAAGCCTCATACCGGAATAAAAGGAGACTTAAAACATGAGCGAAGGATATGCAAAGCACTCAAGACCTGAGGAAAAGAAAAGCGGACCGGTCCGGAAGATACTGAAGTTCATCGGGTCTGTTCTTCTTATCGCCGTTCTGCTTTTTGCAGGACTGATAGGATTCCTTTCGGCAACTGAATATAAGCCTGCGGACTCTGAAGAGATCGCAGTGGAGGGCGAGGCATCGGAAGAACTGGCGCCGGGAGATGAATTCACTGTCATGTCCTGGAACATAGGATATGGTGCACTCGGTGACAATGCTGACTTCTTCATGGACGGAGGCAAAAGCGTAAAGACGGCAGACGAGGAGAGAGTGCTGTCCAACATGGACAGCATCATTCAGGAGACTTCTTCGCTCGATCCTGACATTATGTTCTTCCAGGAAACGGATAAGGATTCATCCCGGTCGAACCATATCAATGAGTATGCGATGCTGCAGGATACATATCAGGAGTACTGTTCATCCTTTGCCAATAATTTCAAGGTGGCATTCCTGCCTTATCCGGTACCGCCGATGGGAAAGGTAGACTCAGGCATAGCGACATTCTCGTCCTATCCGGTATCCGGTGCGGAGAGGATACAGCTGCCGATACCGTTCTCGTGGCCGGTAAGGATGGCCAATCTGAAGCGCTGCGTACTTGTTTCACGCGTGCCCCTCAAGGGTACTGATAAGGAGTTGGTGCTGGTCAACCTTCATCTCGAGGCATATGATGACGGCGAGGGCAAGAAGGCTCAGACGGCAATGCTTGCAGAGATAATGCAGGCGGAAAGAGAGAAAGGCAATTATGTAATAGCCGGAGGAGATTTCAATCAGACATTCTCGTCGGCTGACATATCCTCATATGTGGTCAAGCCTGACAACTGGCAGGCCGGCATGCTGGATGAGAAGGAATTCTCAGAAGGCTGGCAGTTCATGATGAATGAAAAGGTTCCGAGCTGCCGCAGCCTGATCCAGCCTTATATCGATGCTGATAAGGATGATTTCCAGTACTATCTCATAGACGGATTCATCGTATCGGATAATATTAAAGTGGCAAGTGTAGAGAATCAGGATCTGGGATTCGTCGTATCCGACCACAATCCGGTCTGCATGAAGCTGCAGCTTGTCAAATAAAACGTCGGAGAGGGGCCTGAAATGTTCAAAAGTCATGAAAAATTTCATTCCGTAAACGGGCACAGACTTGTGCTTATAGTCGACGATGAGGCCATCAACCGCGAGATGCTCGGTATGATGCTCGCAGATGACTATGAGCTCATTTATGCTGCCGACGGGATAGAAGCGCTGAATAAGGTAAGAGAGTACCGTGAACTCCTCTCAGTGATCCTGCTCGATCTGATGATGCCGGGCATGAATGGACTTGAGCTGCTTTCAAGATTCAAGGAGGATCCTGAAGTCAGCAATATACCGGTAATTGTAATGACCTCTGATCAGGATGCAGAGGTGGAGTGTCTGTCGCTCGGTGCCGTGGACTTCATACCTAAGCCTTACCCTAAGAGCGAGGTAGTCCGTGCCAGAGTGCTGAGGACAATAGAGCTGTCTGAAGACAGACAGATAATCAGTTCCACAGAACGCGACCCGCTGACCGGTCTGTACAACAGGGATTATTTCTACAGGTATGCAGAGCAGTACGATATATATCACAGGGATACTGAGATGGATGCCATCGTAATAGACATCAATCATTTCCGCATGATCAATGAAAGATTCGGAAATGCATACGGCGATGAGGTCCTTAAGAAGATAGCGTCAGGTATCCTTGATCTGGTGGCTGAATCCGGAGGCATCGTGTGCCGCAGAAGCGCGGATACTTTCATGGTCTACTGCCCTCACGGCAGGGATTACAGGAAGCTGTTCGAGGATGCTTCAGAGAAACTCGCATCTGATGAGACTACAGGAAGAAATGTCAGGCTCAGGATGGGAGTCTACGAGAATGCAGACAAATCCCTCGACATCGAGAGGCGTTTCGACAGGGCAAAGATGGCTGCTGACCGCGTGCGCGGGAGTTTTGCCCGTCCAATAGGTGTGTACGATATCTCGATGCACGAGAAGGAGCTGTATAACGAGCAGCTCATAGACGGATTCGCCAGAGCGATAGCGGAAGAACAGTTCACGGTCTACTATCAGCCGAAATTCGATGTGAGAGGCGATATCCCGTTCCTTGCAAGCGCCGAAGCTCTCGTCAGATGGATGCACCCTGAACACGGGATGATCTCGCCGGGAATATTCATCCCGCTTTTTGAAAACAACGGCCTGATACAGCAGCTCGACCATTACGTGTGGCGGATGGCTGCGAGGCAGATACGGGACTGGAAGGACAGACTGGGATTCAGTGTGCCTGTGTCGGTGAACATGTCCAGAATAGACATGTATGACCCGGATCTCATCAGAACGCTAAGCAGCATACTTGAAGAGATGGGACTTGAGCCTTCAGAATTCCTTCTTGAGATCACCGAATCCGCATATACGCAGGATTCAGGGCAGATCATCGATACTGTAAGCGAGCTGAGATCCATGGGATTCAGGATAGAGATGGATGATTTCGGTACAGGTTATTCATCCCTCAACATGATTTCCAGCCTGCCGATAGATGCTCTTAAGCTTGACATGCAGTTCATCAGGAATGCCTTCAGGGAAGGCAGCAATACGAAGATGATCGAGATCATCATAGACATTGCCGACTACCTGGATGTTCCTGTAATCGCAGAGGGCGTGGAGACTGAAGAACAGATGCTCAGGCTCAGAGAGATGGGCTGCGATATCGTACAAGGATATTTCTTCTCAAGGCCTGTTCCGGCAGCGGAATATGAGATATTCCTGAAGGACAGAACAGACGTCTGATAACAGCATGGAGGATAATATGGCAGAACTGAAGCCGGGGATTACCGGAACGGCAGAAGATACAGTAACAGAAGAGCGCACTGCTGCATCGATGGGGAGCGGCGGTCTCAGAGTCTATGCTACT
>CACWYF010000070.1 GCA_902765035.1 uncultured Eubacteriales bacterium | reverse complement strand
AGAGATCCAGAACTTCATCCAGAGTCGGGATCTGCTCATCCGTGCCTTCAAGTCTCAGCCGGCTGAGGTTGACTATATCGTAATCCTCTATCTCTCCGGTGACGCCGGTCTGTCTTTCAAGAGATTCATCATGAAAGACCACAAGGCTTCCGTCTGCGATCATATGTACATCGAACTCTGCCGGGAAACCGTGCTCGACCGCCCTTCTGAAGGCTGCCATCGAATTCTCCGGAATATGCGGCTTGTCATGATAGCCTCTGTGAGCATAGCGCTCCGCCAGTTTCACTTCCCTCGGCTCCGGCATCCTGCCCGTGCGCCCTGTCATCACCCTGGCATCCTTCAATGTATCTGTAAGTGTGCTTAAAACTTTCATTTTCTCCGATCAGTCATCCATGTCTTCAAATGCTTCCAGTCCGCCCTTTGCCTCCGGTGCAGCATCGCCGTGCCTTACCTGTGTCATAGTGACAAAGCTCATCGCAACGAAGAATGCCGCATACGGGAAGAGCACCTTGTAGCTTACGTTCCTCATCAGGAATCCCGCAAGTACCGGCGTGACGACCTGGGCCGCCATGGAAGCCGTGTAGTAATAACCTGTGAATTTGCCTATATCCGAGCCCCTGCACATCTCGACCACCATCGGCAGCGAGTTGACATTGATAGCCGCCCATGCAAAACCGACGAGTGCAAAGACTATGAACATGACCGCGTTGATGCTGTGGAATGCTGTCGTCAGGAAGAACCCGCCGAGGAAGCATGCCGCGAGCAGCACGATACCGATCATTATAGTTCTCTTTCTTCCTATCCTGTGTGCTATATGGCCGATAGGGATATATGAAATTATCGCTCCGCCGGTTGCGATCAGAAGGCAGGTCGAAGCACCTCCGAGACCCTGTCCCATGACCTGGTCAACGTAGGTCGTGAACCACGTTGTGATGCCGTTGTAGCCTATGAACCACAGAGCTATAGAGGCGAGCAGAAACATAAGACTTCTCCTGACATTCTGAGGCAGCACTTCGTTGCCGCTACCATCGTCCTCAGCAAGATTCCACTCAGGATGCTGAGCTTCAAGCGCCTGATTCTCTGCTGTCAGCTGAGGCTCTCTTATAGTCGCGAACATGACCGCGATCGAAACGATCATGATGGCTGAAACGACGATAAACAGAGGCTGATAATTCACATGATCCAGGCCGAGCACTTTTGAATTCGGGTACATGACTGCAGCAACAGCGAGATAGATAATCCCTCCTACCGCGCCCATCAGGTTGATGATGGCATTGGCCCTGGATCTCAGCGGCTTTGGCGTAACATCAGGCATGAGTGCTACAGCAGGCGAGCGGTATGTTCCCATCGCAATGAGCAGCAGTCCGAGCAGTATTATGAAAGCCGCCATCTTGCCCGGCGACGGGGATGCGTAGTAGCTGTTGTCAAGTACAGGAAGTATGTTGAGAAGGATGACAGCGGCCGCGGTCCCGGCAAGTATGTATGGTGTTCTCTTGCCGAGCCTGCTGCTTGTTCTGTCAGAAAGGGTGCCGAAGAACGGCAGCAGGAACAGCGCAAGCACGTTGTCCGCGGCCATTATAGCACCCGAAAAAGTCTCATTGAGACGGAATGTCTTGGTAAGTATGAGAGGTACTACATTGTCATACATCTGCCAGAAAGCGCAGATGGACAGGAATGCAAGACCTACAAGTACGGTTCTTTTGTTATTAAGCTTCATGGTTTATCGCTTTCTTATTATTTTGTCTGACAGGCGTGTTTGCTCTGTACTGTGAGTATTCCGCAGAGAGCTGCCGCACAGTCAGTGCTCTCGAGGACGCGAACAGGGCGGAGCAAACACGCACGTCATTCTATAAATAGCCTAAATCTTTCAGGACCTGCGGCAGCTCGCTGAACTCATTCAGCACCCCTGCAGGCTTGTCGATGTGTCCGAATCCGTATGCCGCCCATATGCACGGAACGCCCGCCTTTGCGGAGGCGTCTGCATCCTTCTGGATGTCTCCTACATACACAGCCTTTTCTGCACCGTTCCTTTCCATGACAAGGCGTATGTTGTCAGCCTTGAGAAGTCCGCTTCTGCCCCATTCCTCATAGTCGATGAAGTACCTGTGCATATCCATCGATGTGAGGAAGGCCGGGATATACCCTTCCTGACAGTTGCTGACGATGCTCATTATCACGCCAGTCTCGTGCAGCTCTTTCAGTGTCTCGCGGACTCCTTCAAACAGCCTGCCCCCGTGCTCCGTGATATATGCATTCTCGAAGACCTCGCATTTTCTCGCAAGCTCATAGCGTTCCTTCTCAGGAAGGACCCCGAACAGATCATCTGCGATCTCATTCATCGTTTTGCCCATATTACGCCTGAGGTCATCAGCAGTGACGGTGAAACCGTACCCGGCACGCTGTATGGCAATGTTCCACGATGCTCCTACAGATTCTCCGGAATCCCATAATGTTCCGTCAAGATCAAATATAACCATGTGTTTTCCTTCCTGCTCTGTAATCCCTATAATCATACTATATCAGAGGCGAAAAAGTCACAGCGAAACACCGCATTGCGGTATATTTTTGCAGACAAATGCGCCCATATTCTTCAGCCTGCGTCTGAGCTATTTCCCGGCCATCCGGTATAGATTTTTTCAATAGGTCACTCTGCCGTATTAATAGTATATTATTATTTGGTGTTAAAAACAGCGGCAGAGCCGGCAGCAGTCCATGCTGACAGCGCATCCGCTTTCTAATTATTATAAAACCGGAGGTATAAACTAATGAGAATTGATGCTGGCGGCAAGCAGTGCCCTATTCCTGTAATCATGGCTAAGAAGGAGCTCGAGGCAGGCGAGCAGGATGTTGAGATCATCGTTGACGGACAGACTCAGATCGACAACCTGACAAGACTCGGTGACGCACTCGGAAGACCTGCAACAAGTGAACCATGCGGCGACAAGTTCCTCGTAAAGTTCGCTAACGGCGAGACCAAGAAGAGCGCACACGTAGACGTAGCAGACACATACGCTGTATTCTTCAACTCAAACGCTATCGGAACCAACAATTCCGAGCTCGGCGGCAACCTCGCAAAGATGGCTATCTTCACACTCAGCGAGTCCGACAAGGTTCCTTCATACGTTCTCTTCATGAACGAAGGCGTCAAGCTGGTAACAGGAGTTGAGCCGCAGATCGTAGAGAACCTCAACACCCTCATCGAAAAGGGAACCAAGGTCCTCGTATGCGGAACATGCCTCAACTTCTACGGGCTCAAGGACGAGCTCAAGGTCGGCACAGTAAGCAACATGTACGACATCCTCGGCGCAATGCAGGAAGTAAGCAAGGTCATCAAGCTGTAATAAAAACAGCCGGAGCCGTAAGGAAAATAACTGTTAACACAAAATCGCGGGTTTACAAAAGCCCGCGATTATGTATAATAAGAACGTTATGAACGAATACTATCTGCTCACATTTGAATCAACGCACGCTGCTATCTCAACAGAGAAGCTTCTCAAGCCTGCAGAAGTGACCATTATGCCGGTACCGAGATTCATCTCGGCCAGCTGTGGTATTTCCGTAAGGATCAGGCCTGACAGGCGCGAGGATGCAGAAGGCATCTTCAGGGAAAGCAGCAAGCTGACCCCGGAGGATTACGCTTACTATCACGTTCTGCGCAATCCTGAAACCGGAGATGTCCAGTGTGACAAGATAGCACATATCAAATAGATGTGAGTATCCGGGCCATGCTCTGACGGGCATGGCTCTTTTATTTTGCCCATATGTCTCAGACTGTTACCAGCCCATCACCTGGCTGAATACCTCTCCGATCGGATCTCTTATTACAAGGTCTGCCGATTCATCCGCCTGTGTAGCGGACATATTGATCAGGACCAGATTCTTTCCGCGGAAATACCTGATGAGTCCCGCTGCAGGATAGACGATCAGGGTCGTTCCGCCTACGATCAGAGTGTCTGCCTGTGCGATCGCATTGACGGCACCGTTTATAACATCTTCATCCAGGCCCTCTTCATACAGCACTACATCCGGCTTGATCCTGCCGCCGCACTTGTCGCAGTACGGAACGCCTTCAGACTCGAGAACTTTGTCCACATCGTAGAATGCATGACAATTCTCGCAATAGTTTCTGAGAACCGATCCGTGAAGTTCAAATACGGTTTTGCTCCCTGCAAGCTGATGCAGACCATCGATGTTCTGAGTTACTATCGCGCTCACCTTGCCCTGCTTCTCGAGTTCCGCCAGGGCCTTGTGGCATGCGTTAGGCTTCGCATCCTTATAAATCAGCTTGTCCTTGTAGAATTCATAGAAGTCAGCCGTGTGCCTTACGTAGAATGAGTGCGATATCATCTCTTCAGGGGATACCGTCCTGCCGAGATCCTGATTGTACAGACCGTTGGCACTCCTGAAATCAGGGATCCCGCTCTCAGTTGAGACGCCGGCCCCGCCGAAGAAAACTATATTACTGCTCTCATCGATTATCTTCTTAAGCTGTTCAATTTCAGACTTCATCTCACTTCTCCCTTCCTCTCCCCATTGAATGAAATTATGTCATTTTACAGATTTGCAGCCCGGCAAATATACAATCAGCGCAAACAGTTCTGACTGCGAGTATTCCGCAGAAATGCCATTAAGATATGCTGCATTTCGAGGACGCGAGCAGTAAGAACTGTCTGCGCTGTATTCTTAACTATTTCAATCCGGCCGCCATCATGTAGATATTGAAGATATCCTCAGTATCCAGCACCTTGAAGTTACCGATCTTACGCGCATTCTGGAATGTTACTCCGAGCGCTGCAGTACGGCATGCTGCCTCGTCGAAATCGAGGCCCAGCCCCTTTATGTCTGTCGGCATGCCGATCGATCTGAAGAACTCCTCGAACTTCTCAATTGTTTTAACAGGGTCGCTCTCACCGAACACACCCTCTCCGAGCTTTACGAATCTTTCAGGATCCACGCTGAGTACGTATCTCGCCCAGGATCCCCATATTGCAGCAAGGCCTGCGCCGTGAGCAACGTCATATTCAGCTGATAACTCATGCTCTATCTGGTGGCATGACCAGTCGCCTTTGTTTGCGTTTCCTGCAGCCATGAGTCCGTTATGTGAAAGAGTCCCGCACCACATGATGTTGGCTCTTGCATCATAGTCATCAGGATGCTCGAGCGCGACAGGAGCGTTCTTCATTACCTCCCTGAGGAGAGTGAACGACATCTGGTCTGTGAAGTCGAGAGCATAGCCCTGATGGAAGTATCTCTCAAATGTGTGCATCATGATATCCGTTGCACCACATGCAGTCTGATACTTCGATACTGTGTATGTGAGTTCAGGATCGAGCAGTGCGAATTTTATCCTGCCGAAATCCGTGTTGACACCTCTCTTGTATATCGGGTCAGTCTCATCATTTGTGATTACCGAGGAGTCACTCATCTCAGATCCTGTGGCAGCCAGTGTCAGGATAGCACCTACAGGAACGGTCCCTTCGACCTTTCTCTTCCCGCAGTAGAAGTCCCATACATCTCCGCCGCCGTATACACCATAGCCGATCGCCTTGGCACTGTCGAGAACCGAGCCGCCGCCAACAGCAAGGATAAAGTCGATACCTTCGCTTTTTACAAGCTCTATGCCCTTGCGCACAAGGCTCACTCTCGGGTTAGGAACAACGCCGCCGAGCTCAACGTACTCGATACCGCCTTCGCTCAGGAGTTTTTCCACCTTGTCCAAAAGTCCGGATCTTTTTACCGAACCTCCGCCAAAATGAATGAGAACCTTAGTAGCCCCCTCAGCTTTGAGGACCTCAGCCACCTTATTCTCAGCACCGGCACCGAAGTGCACATTCGTCGGAGCATAATATCCCATCGTCATAGTTTTATACCGTCCTTTCATATAATGCCGAATGGAATGTGACAAAAAGAACCGTCCCCATTGTCACATTTCTTCGAATAATATCGCCTCGTATGGTTCGAGTTCCATTACCCGTTCGATTCTGTTTCTGTCGTAATTGGAGAGCATGATGCTCAGATCTGTCAGGGCAAAATCATCAGGTATGATGCACTCTGTCTTCTTTCCGGAGAAGTTGCCGGCTATCAGGAGTCTTCTGCCCTCATATGTCCGCGAGTACATGATGATCTTCCTGTTGTCAGGATCGTACTCGATCGTCTCGCCGTAAATGGCGGTCTTATCTGTCTTCTTGATCTCAAGCAGCTTCTGGTAGAACCTGTATACGGACTTCTCCGATGCAAGATCCATCTCAGCGTTTATCTCCCTGTAATTGCTGTTGATGCACTGCCACGGCTCAGCTCCGGTATTGAATCCGGCATTCACGCTTCCGTCCCACTGCATCGGCGTCCTGGCGTGATCCCTTGCACCTCTGCGGATCATTGCAAAAGCCGCTTTGCCCGGAATATGGAGCTGCCCCGTCATCATGTCATATACGAAATGCGAGACAGGGTCCTTCAGCTGGCTCATGCTGCGGAAATCCGAATTCGTCATCCCGATCTCTTCGCCCTGGTATATGAACGGCGTGCCCCAGCCCATGAATGTGATCAGGGCGAGGAATGTCGCTGCCTCGTAGCGGTACTTTTTAGTGTTGATACCGAATCGCGATACACTTCTCGGGTTGTCATGATTCTCGAGGACCAGCGTGTTCCAGCCGCTGCCATGATGTCTGAGCTGCGGCTCGATCAGCCCTTTCTTGAACACTCTGAGATCGAATGGTTTCGGCATGAACTTGAGATTGTTGTCCGCGTTGAGGTGTTCAAAGTCGAAAATAGTATCGAGCTCCCCCGACTCCTCATTAATATATCTCGAGGCATGCTCAGGATCAGGTATGTACGACTCGCCTACGGTGTATGAATCATACAGGGAAAGCGCCCTGTCATTCATTTCCTTAAGAAACTCATGCATCCTCGGTCCGTCGTC
>CACWYF010000069.1 GCA_902765035.1 uncultured Eubacteriales bacterium | reverse complement strand
TTCATTAATCCAATCCCTTCCAGTTCAAAATCTATGTTCCTTATCTGCCTGTTGCCTCTTTCCGCACCAGTCTCCGTTGCCGGTTCTCATGCAGCTTCCTACCCAAGCGCCACATCCAGCGCCATCATCACGGTGAACCCTGCTGCGAAGAGTAGGACGCCGATGTGAGAGTGCTCCCCTTCCGCCATCTCAGGTATCAGCTCTTCGACCACCACGTATATCATGGCACCGGCGGCAAAACTGAGAAGGTACGGCATCGCCGGCACTATCACTCCGGCAGCGAATCCGGTCAGAGCCTTCTGCACATTTATGTCCAGGCCCCTCTTCATATCTTCCGCTCTCATCAGTCAAACATGTGAGCAATTCCATGTTTACTATATGTTAGTCATATCTAACTCATTTGTCAAAAGAAAAGATGACAAAGGGGACGGTTCTCTTTGTCAGCTTTTCTGACAGTGGGGACGGTTCTCTTTGTCATATTTTATGTCAGTAGGTGTCAATGGGAACCGTCCCTAATGACACGTCAGCCCCGGTATCTCGCGGGCGCTGTCTATGATTATATCCGCCTTGTACTCCTCGAGCTCGGCCCTCGGCCTGAAGCCCCAGGTCACTCCTACTGTTGTGACCCCGGCATTGTGACCGGTCATCATGTCGGTATTGGTATCGCCAAAATACAGGCACTCGCTTTTGTCTGCACCGAACTCCTTCAGTATCTCATACACCCCTGTCGGGTCCGGCTTGATCGGGATGCGGTCGGTCTGCCCCTGTATATGATCGAACAGGCCTTTGCCGAATATGGTCTCGACGACACTTATCGCGCTCGCGTGCGGCTTGTTTGAGAACACAGCGATGCGGATGCCTTTTGCCTTGAGCTCATTCAGCGCCCATTCGACATAGTCATACGGCTCCACCTGATAGCAC
Source organism: uncultured Eubacteriales bacterium (assembly GCA_902765035.1). GTDB lineage: Bacteria > Bacillota > Clostridia > Peptostreptococcales > Anaerovoracaceae > Crickella. The sequence goes on along the minus strand of CACWYF010000069.1, from coordinate 6,009 downwards.
GGGTCCTCCTGCATCCAGGCCCTGCACATCGGCAGACCCTCTTCAACATGCCTGTCGACATCCGTGTCGCCGGCAGCCTTCAGTGCCCTGATCAGGGCATTTTTGATCCCGTCTCCGGCAAAATAATTAAAGGCCTCCACCGGCTGCTCAGGCAGTCCGTAGTAAGCCAGCGTCATATTAACAGGCCTCGCGATGGAGGCCTGAGTCCTTGCAAGTGTACCGTCAAGATCGAAGATACATACTTTTATCATTTTGCTATTATTTCCTTCCTGCATTTTATCTTTCACGGGCGTCATGCCGCATCAGGCATCGCGGTGCGATAAAACCCCGTCTATTCCACCTGCATCCTGTCCAGCGCCGCGCCGAATTCGCTGCCGGCAAATTCCTCGTCAGCGGCGAGATAGAAACCGTGCCCGAAGTCCGCATTCCTGCGCCCCATCGAGAGGTCTGGCTCGCGGATGATCCTGTCGCTTGTGTGGTAAAGTCTCATGCCCGTCCCTCGTGTCATCTTTATTCAGTGCGTGTGTCAAAAAGGACCGTCCCTTCTGACACATTTAGTATTCAAGATGCGTGTCTATGTACTGATCCCATATTTCGTCAGGGACGAGTCTGCCGCCTGTTGCCCAGCAGATCTGGGTAGCGTTGGCGAGCTTATCCCCCACAAGGCCGTGGTCTTCGAGATACTTCTTAGTTCCCTCGTATTCCATGAGCCTGCACGGCCCGATGAATGCAGCGCAGCTCGAAGGCTCGATCAGCTTGTCCTCGGTCTCCTTCAGCATCCTCATGTAGTCATAGAGCCTGCCGTCGACTATTGTAAAATCACCTGAGATCAGGTTGCGGTCTATCCTTGTAACGAATCCCGACGGGCTCGCGCACGCAAGGCCGTCAGCATGCGACATTCCGCTTATGCCAAAATCCGCCACATTGGTATCGTTGTATCTGTCCGATGCGCATCCGATCAGTACCGATGGGAAGAGCGTCGGTTCGCAGAAGAACACGTGGACATTGTCCTTGAATACTCTCTTGAGTCCGTAGCATACTCCACCCGGAGCTCCGCCTACGCCGCACGGCACATACACGATCATCGGATGATCGCTGTCGACCGTGATGCCCTTCTCCTCAAGCTGCTTCACCATCCTGCCGGCGGCTACAGCATATCCGAGGAAAAGCGGTATCGAATACTCGTCATCGACGAAATAGCTCATCGGATCCATGTCCGAAAGGCGCCTTCCCTCAGCAACAGCCTTTGAATAGTCGTCCTCGTATTCGATGACATCAACGCCCTTGCTTCTGAGCATGTCCTTCTTCCACTGCTTTGCATCAGCAGACATATGGACCTTGACCTTGAATCCGAGGAAGGCGCTCATGATGCCTATCGACAGGCCGAGGTTTCCGGTCGACCCGACCTGCACAGTATACCTGCCGAAGAATTCCTTCATATCATCATCGGCAAAACGGGCGTAGTCGTCATCCTCAGTGATCATGCCTTCCGCAAGAGCCAGGTCCTCGGCGTGTTTCAGCACTTCATAGATGCCGCCTCTCGCTTTGACCGAACCTGCGATCGGAAGGTGGCTGTCCATCTTGAGAAGAAGTCTGCCCGGGATGTCCGCGCCGCACTTGTCCTTAAGAGCCGCCTGCATGTTCGAAATATCCTCAAGCGGCGACTCGATCAGTCCGCCGTCCGCTTCCGTCTCAGGGAAGCATTTTCTTATATACGATGCGAACTTCCTGAGCCTCGCATCCGCGTCAGCAATATCTTCATCATCCACGACCAGCTGGCATACAGCATCCACCATCTCAAAAGGCAGATACTTGTCATTGATCCAGACGGTCTCCTTAAGTTCAGCGATGTCTCTGAAGACAGGGTCCCTGTCAATCATCTCCTGTGCATACGGTTTGATCGGCATTTTGCACCTCCCGGCAGCCCTGAGTTCCTCTCCGGTCGCTCCGGCTGCCATTCATTCTGCTGTTTGCTATGACCTGTTTTCTATTCAGTCGCTGCTCTTCTCCGGTGACTCAGCACCCTTTGCGGCAGCGTCCCCTCCGTCTTTCGCCTGTGTATCCTCTTTTACGAATGAAACAGGGTCCACAGTGTTCGCACTTGTTATATATGCATTTCCGTCAGTGTCCTGATAGATCATTATGACCTGGACACTCTCGACAGCTTCGGCCGTCGTCAGCAGGCTGTGGCACAGCACCGCATAGTTGGTGCCGTCTGCAGTCTGCTTTCCGAGATATGCCATCGGCTCGAGCTCGTTTCCGAAGAACTGCCCGGCACCCTTGTCGAATGCAGACTTCACCTCTTTAGGCAAAGCGATTCTCGTGTAGTCGGCAGGTACCGACCATCCGCCCAGAAGCTCCGCCGGTATCTCTTCATCCGGATCCGCAGGTTCAACTGCTACAGGAGTCTTTTTCTCCTCACCGGCCTTATCATCTTTACCGGCAGCCTCAACCGTACCGTCTCCTTCAATGCCTTCCTCTTCAGCGGTAAGGCCCGAATAGTCCCCGATATTGAAATCGCTCATCTTTTTTAAGGTTACCTTTCCGAGCAGGTCAGAAGAGATCACCAGCACCTTGTATGAGGTGACCGGCTTCGCCGCTGTATCCGTTTTGCCCGAATCACCTTCAGCATCCTTCTCCGGCACCGCAGTCACTTTGCACAGCACCTGAAAGTTGCCGCCGGTCACAAGCTGCCTCGCAAAATATGCGACCGGCACGATCTCGCCATCGAATCCTTCCTTGACCTTGTCGAAAGCAGTCTGCACTTCTTCAGGCAGCTCAGCCGCTTTATTTTCAGCTATGCTCCACTCGCTTACCTGCTGCCCGTTCTTAGTTCCGGCTGCATCAGAGCCGGTCGCTTCAGCAGCATGTACAGTCTTCCCTCCGTCGCTTCCTGCAGGGACCGCATATACCGCTGCGGATCCCATGCACAGGACAAGCGCCATGGTCATTATCAGCGCAAATATTTTCCTCATCGATCTATCCTCCATGTATTTCCGTTTCTCTGCAGTGCTGCGCGAAGCTCCCGGCACAGATGCGACCTTTGCCGCACATCAGGCCTGCTCCCACCGGCTGCAGAGGATGGGGGGAATTCCTGCTTACCAGTGCTAGAAACCAAGATTTTCTCCTACAAGTATAACATGTATCCTGTCCGGATGATGTGAGTACCTGGTGATAAGGAACTGGCAGCAGATGGTATCAGGCGACTTGCAGTTCATGCACGAACCCGTCTTAGCGCACGGCGTATTCAGACCGAACCTCTGCGCATTGACCGGAGCCGCCACATTGCGGGCCCTCTTCATCGCACCTTCAACATCATCACAGACCTTATTCATTCCGACGATCAGGACTACCTTCTTCGGGCCCTGAGCAATAGCCGAAACCCTGTTGGCATTGCCGTCAATGTTTACAAGTATGCCGTCTTCAGTCATGGCATTGGCGCTTGCCAGGAAGACATCAGCATCATAGGCGGCGAGCATTGCAGCCCTCTTGTCCTCTATCTCATCCCTGTCGATGAAGTTGTAATCGCCCTCCTTCAGAGCCTTCACAAGCCCGATCTCATGGACACTCATTCCGCCGCCCATGGTGACCGTGCTGCCCTCAGGAATGATCTCAAGCGCCATCTTCAGCGCCTCTTCCTTAGTATGTGCATAGTACCCCGTCATGTTGCGCGTCTTAAGACTCTTGATGATATTCGGAGCCAGCAGATCATTTCTCTTGATGATATTCTCGTTCATTTATATTTTCCTTTCTTTCAGCACTGCAGCTATCTTCTCATACAGCGGCAGACTAATACCATATTTTGCAGCCAGCCTCGGCACCTCATAGATGAGCCCGTCGATCTCCGATGCTCCGCCCCTCGCGACATCTCTCTGAAGCGATGTCGTCATGTCCGGCGCGAGTCCTTCGGTGATCTCGAGGTTGATCCTGACTATGTCCTCGCCGAATCCTATCCCCATCGCGTCCGCGAGATCCGAGATCTCCTGTACGAGTGAGGCAAAACATTCTCTCTCTTCGCCGGGCTTCTGCACCGCTCCAATCGGCACATTGTAGTAGAGACCACATGCTCCCTGCGGCGAGACGTATGAGAATTTCCGCATCGCGTCCCTATCGATATTATCCGACAGGATCCCTTTTATCCCTGAATCACACAGGTCGTCCCTGACCTTCTCAAGAACAGGCATGACTTTTGCTGCCAGCCCCTCAGAGCCCTCAGCACCATCTCCTGCGGTGCCGGCCTTCTGATCTCTTCTGAGACCGAACACGACTCTCAGGATGTCCCCCTTCATGAGGATGGTCCCCGGCTCGCTTATCTCAGAAGCGACATATATGCAGCCGTCCGTCACCGTGATACCCGGAAGTTTTTCCTGCATCTTTCCGCCCGTGCCGAAAATATTAAGGATCGGTATCACGATCGTGTCAGGCCCTGCTGCTTCAGCGATGAACGGGAGCATCCCGTCGACAGCGTAGCCCTTCAGGCATACGAATATGACATCCGGTCTGCCTCCCGTCTCCAGGAACTCATCCGATGTGCATGCCTGCACCGGATCTATGACAAAATCCCCTTCCGGCTTCAGGACCTTCAGTCCGTTTTCCCGCATAGCCGCAAGGTGTTTTCCTCTTGCGATGAAAGTGACATCGTATCCGGCGCGTGCAAGGTGCGAACCGACAGCACCACCTGTCCCGCCTGCACCTATGATCATGTATTTCAGATTCTTCTCCATTACCCGTTACTTCTGTCTAAGGCCGTCTTTAGCTTTCGCATTGGGACCGCCCGCTGTTCGATTCTTCATAAAACAGGCCGTCTTTTTTCTACTGACTATGATAGCATATCTTCCTTTATCTTGTGTATCACTTATGCAGAAAACACAATATTTTGATGCATATACAGAGAACACGATTATTTGATGTCGCTAATATGAAAATGAGGAAACCGGTTTCCCGGCTTCCTCATTGTTCCGTTTTTCAGAGAATCGTCGTTAAGCTACTGTACGCTGCTATTCGATGTCATCTTCTCTGCGTCTTCTTGTGTAGATAGTTGCTGCAAGACCTGACATTGCTGCTGCCATTACTGCCAGCCATTCACCGATAGGTGTTTCGTCACCGGTCTTGACGCCCTTGGACTTGTCAGTATCTTTCGAGGCACCCTTCTTCAGATTGTCCTCAACGAGATATACAACATTGTTGTCCGAATCCACCGACGCACTCAGATTTGATGAAACAACGCCTTCTTCAGATACCCTGATGATCATATCTGTGGTAATCTTGTCATAACCCGCAGGAGCAGTAGTCTCACGCAGGACATATGTCTTGCCGCATTCCATCTTGTCGCCGAAATCATGGATCTCTCCGGCCTTGGAAGTCCATTTGTCAACTTGTTTCATCGGTACGCCGTTCTCATCAGCAAGATAGAGAATCAGTACAGCACCATCGAGTTCCTCGCCGTTTCCGGCATCGACCTTGTTGACGCGGAAGTGGATGTGATCGTCCTCGATAAGAACGGTACCATCAGCTGCGAGGGAGACTTTGTCTCCGGCAGCATCTACATATGTGCCGCCATTGCTGATATCGATCACCTTGCCATCCTCGTCAATTACAGAAACCTTGACCGATTCAGGTGTATCTCCTGTCCTTTCAAGAACAACGTCTACAGTTACTCTGCCGAATCCGACAGGAGCTACTTCCTCACGGACAATGTACCTGCCGCCTCTCATCATGAATCTGCCGACATTGAACCTGTTGTTCGTTCCCTCGTCAGACAGCCATCTGCCTACTTCCTTCTCACTTCCATCCTTGCCGACTTCATAGATCGCAATGTTGGAATTGCGGACCTTCTTGTTGTATCTGCTGGCATCTGTCTTATTGACATAGTAGTTGAAGTCCTTGTATACGTCCTCAAGTTCAATCGTTTCTGTTCCGCCAGCTTCCAAGGTCGCATCTCCCCCGACCACGCTCTTCTCATCGTTGAAGACGTAGCCCCTGAGTTCTTTGTTTTTCTCAGTTACTGTG
>CACWYF010000068.1 GCA_902765035.1 uncultured Eubacteriales bacterium | reverse complement strand
AGTGAATCCTCTGCCTCATAAGCAAGAGACTCGTCAAGCTTGAGTCCTGCTCCGATAGCATAGTTGGCATTGATTACGCCGAGTGCGAGGTCCGGAAGTGATGCCGGGATAGTTGCTGCTTCAAGCTCAACGATCTCGACGTTCTTAGGATTCTCAACGATGTCTGCCTTGGTTGCAGCTACGCCTGCACCGTCCTTCAGCTTGATGACTCCGTTGGCCTCGAGCAGGAGAAGTGCTCTTGCCTCGTTGGTAACATCATTAGGAACTCCGATCTTGTCTCCGTCAGCGAGTGCATCGAAGCTGTCCTTGGTGCCTGCGTATACGCCCATCGGCTCATAGTGTACATCAGCTACGGCAACGAGGTTCGTTCCGTTTTCCTCGTTGTACTGGTCAAGATACGGAACGTGCTGGAAGTAGTTCGCATCTACATCTCCGTCTGTTGTAGCAACGTTAGGCTGTACATAGTCATCGAATTCGACTACTTCGAGCGTCCATCCGTCCTCTGCCAGTTTGTCTGCTACAGAATTGAGTATCTCTGCATGAGGTGTTGGGGATGCAGCTACCTTGATGACCTTATCAGGATCAGGTTCTGATTCTCCGCCGCCGGATCCGCCGCATGCTGTGAATGCGAATACGAGTGCAAGGACTACTGCAAATACGCTCAGTTTTCTTAGATTCTTCATTGTTGGTTCTCCTTTCTCATTACCCATTAATACCTTGTTAATGACAATTATAATTGATTATATATCCACTTCTCACATTTTGTTGGTGAGTTATTTGGCTAGTTTATCCTGTTGTCCATTCTGGCTGCGAATCTGATGCCTGCCTCCTGCAGTATCTGCACCAGTATGACGAGGACGATTATAGTGATCCACATGATCGACGGCTGGAATCTGTACAGTCCGTATCTGATGGCCAGGTCGCCGAGTCCGCCGCCTCCGACTATTCCCGCCATTGCGGAGTAGCCGAGGATATTGATAGTCGCGACCGCCGCTCCGTTCAGAAGAGACGGCCTTGCCTCAAGAAGCAGGACTTTGCGTATTATCTGGAAGTTGCCGGCGCCCATCGCCTGCGCTGCCTCGATGACTCCCGGATCTACCTCGAGCAGTGACTGCTCCACCAGCCTTGCCACAAACGGCGCTGCCGCTACCACGAGTGCTGCTGTCGTTGCGCTGGTTCCGATGCCGGTGCCGATCACCTTCCTGATGTACGGCATCAGGGCGATCATCAGTATGAGGAAAGGTACGGATCTTATTACGTTGACGATGAAGCCCATCACCTTGTTATATATGGCTACCGGTCTTATACCGTTAGGTCCGGTGACTATGAGTGAGACTCCGATCGGAAGTCCGATCACATATGACATCAGTGTTCCGAGCACTGTCATGTACAGTGTCTGGAGAAGGCCTTCTCCCAGTAATGATACCAATGTGCCTGTATCCATTACTCTGTCACCTCCTCTCCGAATCCGTGCAGAGGATAGTCATAGTAGTCTGAATCCTCCGGTATTTCCGTAAAGTCCACGCCCTCCTTGATGAGGTACGCTTTCTGTCTCTCTGCCGCTTCCTTATTATCCGACAGACAGATGACCATCTGTCCTCTCTGCTCATCGAGAAGAGCATCCAGATTTGCATACAGCAGGTTGACCGGTTCACCCGTCTCGAGGATCATGTTCGAGATGATCGGTTTGTATGCCGTCTTCTCATTGAATACGAGCCTCAGCCTGTTCTTCGTTGCCGTTCTCGTCTCAGCGGTCTCTCTGTCCTCGCTGTCAGGGAAGAACAGCTTGCGCGCCGCTCTTGTCTTAGGCTTGGTGAACACTTCGTCCACATCCCCCTGCTCCACGATCTCACCGTTTTCTATAACTGCGACCTTGTTGCAGAGCTGCTTGATGACTCCCATCTCATGAGTGATCACCACCAGTGTGATGCCCCGCTCTTCATTGATCTGCCTCAGCAGCTTCAGTATAGAACGTGTCGTCTTAGGGTCGAGAGCCGATGTTGCCTCGTCACAGAGTATGACTTCAGGATCCGATGCAAGAGCTCTCGCGATCGCCACTCTCTGCTTCTGTCCTCCTGACAGCTGCGACGGGAACGAGTGCGCCCTGTCCTCAAGATCAACTACCTTGAGAAGTTCTTCAGCACGGGCTCTTGCCTCCGCCTTCGGAACCCCTGCTATCTCCATCGGGAAGCAGATATTTCCAATGGCGTCCCTCTGCATCAGCAGGTTGAACTGCTGGAAGATCATGGAGATCTTGCGCCTCTGCAGATTAAGATCTCTGCTCCTGAGACCCGTCAGAACGTTTCCGTCAAACAGGACTTTGCCCTCCGTGGGCTGCTCGAGAAGATTGATGGTCCTCACGAGGGTCGACTTCCCCGCTCCGGAAAGTCCTATGATGCCGAAGGAGTCGCCTCTCTCGATATCCAGGTTTATGTCCCTCAGCGCGACGACCTTGCCGCCCTTGGTACCGAATTCCTTGGTCACTCCCTGCAGGCTGATAATACAGTCACTCAATTTCTTTACCTCTGCCTTTGCCTTCTACTGATCAGTGAAATGATTATCTTACGAAAACCGGGGCAGGTCCTAACGACCTGCCCCGGTATGATACATGAGAAAACTCATAGTGTCGGCTTCGTTATGACCTTATCCTATGCTATTTATCGGCTCTGCACATGCACATGCCCATCATTCCCATTTCCATCATCATGCTTCTTCCTGTCATGTGAATGTGCTCCTTTCATAGAATAAGGGGGGATTATTCCCCGTCTCGAGTGTAATATATCAACCTTGTTGAGTGATGTCAACAGTATTTCGCCAGATTCTTGTTGTTTTTCACAAAGAACATTAGCCGCTGGCCAGCATTGTTAGTGAAATCTTACAGCCGCATAAGCTATTCAGCTTTACCCTCTCCGTTCTGCTCATCGACTTTTGCCCTGAGCCACTTGCAGAGTTCCTTCATCTCTTCCATTCCCCTGAACGCGTGCAGTGGCAGAGGCATGATCATGGTGTCACTCATCCATACATAAATTGCCTCTTCTGTCAGGTCGATCAGCTTGATGTCACTGTACCTGAATACCTGATCATCCCCGTTGCCGGATGTGATGAAAGTGTCATCATCGAACCTGACAGTGTTCTCGCCGGCATTGACTCTCTCTGCGGTGTTGGCTGATGCCTCTATCGCTTTGTCCTGCTGTCTCAGCACGAGAGACTCCGCGAAGAAAATACCGACTACAGCCAGCGCGCCTGCTATGACATACATCAGATACCTGAAGCTGTTCTGCTCCACTTTGAACACCGTGAACAACAGTGCTATCATCGCTGCCCCGATCAGGTATGTCAGCCTCTGTCTTCTGACCATCTTGTGTCCCTGCTCGGTGTACATGATACGGTACTTGCCGAATGACTTGTAGTCGTTGTCGTTAAGTGTGAACTTTACCTCTCTCTTGTTCTTCTTCGAAGCCATGATTCTCTCTCCCTGCTATAGCATCCTCTTTTTAGTTATCACTCCGCTGCCCCTCAAGATAATCGCGGAACTCCTCAGTAATTGTATCTTTCAGGATCGTGCCCATATAAGCGTTTTTCTTCAGCACCGGTATGACCGTCTCCATGCATATGTCCAGCATCTCCTGGTCACCTTCGCGCCACATGTTCTCCGCAAAGCCGCAGAACTTCACTGCCATCTTCCTTCTGCTCTCGTCCTCAGCCACGCGGACAAAATACTCTGCCGCATGTCTGAAGTATCCGGCTGCGTCGAAGTTATCGTCTCCGCCGAATGCACGGTAGTCGTCATAAGCGCCTGAGTATATCGTGCTCAGAGATCTCACGAAGCCTTTTGCGCCCTTGGTCCCGATGCCCTTCCGTTTTGCCGGAGCTGCTTTGACTCCGTCGAACTCGAACGCCTCGATCCACGGGTGCTTTTCATATCTCACCCTCACCGGCGGTGTCAGTATAAGGCCTTCGAGCGGAATCCAGGCTCTGCCAAGTGACGTCTCATCCAGACTGTATTTTGCGCCTTCTTCATTCAGCTCCCTGCTCCCGTCGGTGAAACTCACCGACACCTCCATCCTCGGAGGATCGCATCAGGTGGTGAACTTCTCCGCACCGAGTATGAGGTCGCGGAACCCGAGGCGCTGCATGTATTCAATTGCGTTGTCGTTAAGTTCTATCATGGAAAACCGCCTGCGTCGTGAGCCGCACCATCTACAGCGGCACGACCCTCTCACCCGTTTCTCCGACCGTCATCCATGAGACAGGCCTGCCGTCTTTTACGGTCACCTTGTATCCTGTTCCGGGATTAGGCGTCCACATCCACATGTCTGTGTACTGTTCCGGAAAAGCGTTGTACATCAAATAGGTTATGACCGCACCATGAAGTACGGCGATGACTTTGTCTTTACCCGCCTTTTCAGCCTCGCGGAGAATGTTCCATACGCCTTCAGTCACGCGCCTGTTGAAGCTCTCGTGGCTGTCACCGCCCTCGAAAGACAGAGTCTCAAGCTCACCGCTGAGCCAGGCGCGGCCGTAGTCGTCCTCCATGATTTCGCTGTAGGTCTTCATCTCGAACTTGCCCAGATTTATCTCCTTCAGCAGAGGCTCATGACTGTGCTCTATGTCACCGTACATCGCATTCAGAGTCTGCTCCGTCCTCAGCATGCCCGAAGTCCATACAGAAGCTCCCTCAGGATCCGGATACACCCCGTCCGCAGCAAACGATTCGACTTCCATGTAGCCGTCTTCAGTGATCGGCAGATCAGTCGCGCCGTAGAAGAGGTCACTCCTCGTCCCCGACGTATGTCCATGTCTTATCAGGTATAAAATCTGTTCCATGGCAATCATTTTAGCACAAATACTTCCCCATGCCTATGCAATGATGTGTCACCGGGGACGGTCCTTTTTGACACATACCCTGTCAAAGTGCCCTCACACTTGTCACTCCTCCCAAAACCCTGTATAATTCGAAAGATGACATTGGGGACGGTTCTCGTTGTCATCTTTTGCCAGCGGGAATACTCCTCTGACTTATCGCATCAAAATGAATTCATCAGGAGGCTGATCATGAGCACCGTTACATTCATAGGCGCCGGAAGCTTCGGCACCGCACTTTCAACAATCGTTGCAGCCAAGGGCTGCACAGTCAACATCTTCGATATAGACAAGGCCCACCTCAACCGCATGGAGGCGGCAATGGAGAACACAGACTATCTCCCGGGCGTCAAGCTTGAAGGTGATTATCACTTCTACACAGACAACGAAGCAGCACTGAAGGACGCAGACATCGTCGTTTTCTCGATTCCTGCACAGCACTTCAGAGCAGCGCTGAAGTCCGCAATGCCTTTCATCAAGGAAGACGCCCTCGCAATGAACATCGCAAAGGGTATCGAGCAGAAGACCCTCATGAGAATGTCCGAGGTCGCTGAGGAAGTCGGCTTCGACATGAACAGATACGCATGCATCTCCGGGCCGTCTCACGCTGAGGAAGTCGGCATCGGCGTCCCGACAGCAGTATCCGTTTCTTCCAGAGACCCTCGCACGGCAAGATCGATAAGCGATCTCTTCTCGACACACAGATTCAGGATCTACACCAATGACGACATGCTCGGAATGGAGCTCGCAGGTTCAGTCAAGAACGTAATGGCTGTTGGTTCAGGAATCATCGACGGCATGGGATTCGGCGACAACACAAGAGCAGCAATGATGACAAGAGGCATCGCAGAGATGACCCGTCTCGGAATGGCACTTGGTGCAAAATTCGAGACCTTCGCAGGTCTCTCAGGTGTCGGCGACATGATCGTTACCTGCACCAGCATGCACTCCCGTAACTTCAGATGCGGACGCCTCATCGGCCAGGGCATGGATCCTGAAGAAGCCCGCAAGTCCATCGGCATGGTAGTCGAGGGAATGTTCACTGCAGAGGCAGCTTACGAGCTCTCCAAGAGAGCCGGCGTAGAGATGCCTATCACCGAAGCCATCTACAATGTAATCCAGGGCAACATCAGAGTTGAGGATGCCTTGGAGACACTGATGGGAAGACCTAGAAAACAGGAATATAAATAAACAACTTAAAAAGTAGGATTGCTGATCCAATCCTGCGTCATGCGCGCGTAGCTCAGTGGATAGAGTGTCTCACTCCGAATGAGAAGGCCGCGGGTTCGATCCCCGCCGCGCGCACCAGCAAAACAAATCGCTGAAACCCTTGCAATCACTGCATCACAGGGTTTCAGTTTTTCATTTGACGACAATTTTGACGACAGTTTGACGACAGTTTTTGTCGCACATTTTTGCTCGCATAATTGGCTGGTCACACATACGAAAAACCGTATAAGCCTTGCAAATACAGCGTTTCAGGATCAATGCAAATGTGCGATTTTTGAGGAAAAAACGCCTCAAAAGGCCTTGAAAGCGCTGACGACAATTACGTAAGTCTGTACAAGGTCTTAATGGGTATGTATGGGTTTTCGGAGGATTTACGAAAACCTTCATTTTCCATCAGATGCTGATTTTTCGGCATCTCCTCACAACTTCGATCCCCGCCTACCCATCGGGTAGCGAAAACCCCCGTTTCAACCTGATACAACTTCGCCAAATCACAGTCCAGCATTACTTGCTTATCTCTGATTGTATATATCAGATTTCTTCCTCTTTATTATCCAATGCAAAAGGAGACCGCGCATATGCGTTCAGTCCCCCGTTCCCTTCAGAAGTATACCACAGTTAAGCCCTTTCAGTTTTGCAGCACAGGATTTCATTTTTTATACGGCAGATCGGGTGGATGAATTTGCTATTCTCAGAGAAATAAATATAATAATTTTTCTCACGTGATGTGATTTTTGAAAAGCCGGAATCGTATCCTATATGTAAGCGTTAAAACAAACGGATCCCGGGTCCGTATCATATATACAGAGGAGCAGACAGCTTTGCAGAACAGAGAAA
>CACWYF010000067.1 GCA_902765035.1 uncultured Eubacteriales bacterium | reverse complement strand
CTGAAGGAGTCGTTTCATCTGTTCCCTTAAAGTATTTAATCTGAGCAGTATTGGTATTTCCATCGTTTGTTCCGCCAACAACGATCTGATCCGCCTTAGCAGGGTCAAGGAATGCATCATACTCTACCAGAAGAGTTGCATTCGATTCATAAAGATGTGTGCCCGCCTTGGTTCCGGTGTTCGTCCAGTTAACAACTATTTCAAACTTCTGAGCTTCACTAAGCGTTGTTGTTGTCGTTCCATCTGCCTTGTAATACGTGATAGATGCAGGTTCAACAGCTTTACCATCAACCTTGACCGTTGGTGCAGCTTTATATGTCATGCCTGCTTCAAGACTATCCAGAACAACATACTTAAACACCTTTTCAGTACCTTTGTAATTAGTCGCCTGTGTCTCAATCTGGAATGTTACATCTTCTTTGAGCCCAGCTTCGTTCACTTTGACTTTAGTATCATCTTCGATTATGTTCTTCTCGAATGAGATATCCTGGTTCTTATCGATTACTGTCGCTGAAGGAGTCGTGCTGTCGACCGTAATCACCGCACCTACTTCGGACTTGATGTAGTAGTAACCAAACTCAAGCTGATCAAATGTAAGAGTGCTATCTGCAGCTACCACATTTTCCTTAACAGCCGTACCAAAACTTTCAGCCCAAGCCTTGAATGCCTTTGTGGTTATGTCAGCTCCATCTTTAGCAGACACATTACCATTTGCATCGACTTTAAACCAAGTATTATCAGCACCGAGAGTTTTCCCAGCTGGCACAGTATAATTGATAATAGGCTTACCGTCTGAACCGGTTTTAGCTGTACCATCTTCATTAAGTGCTACGGTAGCATCAAACAACTTGTAGATACCATATTTTTTGTCCTTTGTAGCGTTAGAAATCGTTATAGACCCCTTGTTCGTCGCAACGCTTGTTCCGTGCTCGGTCTGCGCAAACGAGGTCACGCTCATCGCAACCATCATGCTCATGACCATTGCCAGAGTCATGAATATTGCTAACATACGTTTTACTTTTTTCATAAATACCTTCCTTTCTTGCCCTCAGGGGCATTTTGTCTATGGCCTTCAGGCCCACGTGTCGATGACCTTGCGGCCATAGTATTTTAAAGTCCCTCAGGGCCCCTCGTTAGGTGCCGCTTTCGCGACTATGCTGCATTGCCCCGCAGCAGGGTATTAATACCCGCGGGCTTCCCCTCAGAGTCCGCGGTGTAATAACCGTTGTTATGAAAGCTTATCTGGTGCTGATCAGGCAGCTAGTGTACTGGTCCGATCTTGGTAAGCGGCCAGACACGCCAGACTATCTTTCCGACGATCTGCTCAGATGTTACGCATCCGACAGCCATGTGTCTTGAGTCGATTGAGACATCTCTGTTGTCTCCGAGTACGAAGACCCTCTCATCAGGTACCTGATAAGGAAAGTCTATGTCAGGTTCGCCGAATGCCTTCTCCTCAAGGTATGGCTCTTCGATCTTCTGCTGGTTGACATATACATTTCCCTGCAGATCTATGTCGACCCAGTCTCCGGAATTGGCGATCACTCGCTTGACCAGGATATTGTTGTTGTAGTAGAAAGCGATGATGTCGCCGGTCTCGAACTTCGCGCCCTTGACGGAGACGACAAGGTCTCCGCTGACCAGCGTCCCGTTCATGGATTCGCCGTATATCCTCAGTACCGGCAGGAAGAGCATCGCCACCAGGATCGCCATGGCCGCAACTACGACCAGTATGTTCACGGTGCTAATGATCGACTTCTTCAGCCTGTCCATGTAGGAGACGTTCTCGTAGGCTGTCCTGATGGTCTCGGTATCAGGGAGCTCTATCTCCTTTTCAGGAGATACGTCAGCTGTTTCCGCCGCCGCTGCCAGTCCGGAAGCATCGTATTCATTCTGCTCTGTCACTTCGTAGCGGTCAGAACTCATTTCTTCATGCCTCCTTCAGCCATGCGCTTCAGGTTGCTGAGATATGTCATTGCTGCCTTATCCGCTTCCTTGAAGATCTCAGTGACCGCAAGCGATGCCTCGGCAAGTGATCCGACTCTGTTGATGTCTATCTCCCTTGCCTCCAGCTGGTCCTTCAGAGACTGCACCTCAGCTCTCAGAGCATCGATCTCCTCGCCCTGTCTCAGCATTATCTCAAGAAGATCCTTCTTGCTGAGCTTGGTCAGATCAGCGCCACCTGACTCAGAACTATTCTCTACTATCTGTTCACTATCTTTTTTATTTTTCTTTCCGAATTTCATGTAAAGACTGCTTTCCCTAAAACCCCTAAATCGTTTTCGAACGCTAAAAAACTCCCAAATGATAGTTTCCTACGATAAATTTTAGCAAGCATAACAAAAGGCCCACAATTTACTTTTGGGCCAATTGGTCTAATTTGTTCTTTTATAGGTACAAAGGCTAAATAGTTGGCTTATATCTCGGATTTATTTGTGCATTTCACTAATTCTTTTCAGTCCGTAAGAGGTATCCTTATCAAGCACTGCCCCGTAGATTCTTACAAGTTGTTTAGGATCCTGTGTCATCTTCTGTTCCATGTACCTGCGGAGCAATCCCATGAAGATATCGAGATACAGTCCCGCCATGATAGCTTCATCCTGGCGGGGCACCCGGATGCCCGACTCCACCTCGCTTTCGTGTATGCCTCTCGCGATTATCTTATATGCATGAGACGAGATGGCCTCGAATGCCTCGTTTCTCCACTTGGAGTTCCACAGATGCATCACGATATCCCTGTTCTCTTCAAAGAGAATAAGAACTTTCTCCATTCCCGTCATCCAGTTGCTCTGAGCAAAGTACCTGCCTGCTTTTTCATCTATAATGTCACAGATCGCTTCGCCTATGGCATCGGGTATTCCGTAGAAGTTATTGTACAGTGTCTGTTTGCTTATTTTCGCCTCTATGCAGAGTGTCTTGACAGCCAGCTGGTCTGCCGAGCTCTCTTTGAGTAATTCGAGTAGTGTCTGTTTGATCCTTTCTCTTGCGCGCATTTTTTCTTAGGCCCCTCCTTGCAACAAAATGCGGGTCCCGCAGTCCCTGCAACACCCCGCAATTGATTGTCTTTGTGTTTAAGGCTAACTCTCGTCATATTGGAATTCAATTGACTTGTGTCATCGGTTGTCAAAATGTCAACTTTTTGCACAGCTGCGGACTTTCCTGCTGCAGGTGTTGTATAATGGTTTCATCAATCACAATTACGGCGTTGCCGTAAGGATGAAACCATTGATCTCGCTCGACGAAGCTCGCTCGATAGAATTCTCAGGGATACTATAATCAGTAAAGGAGCACACATATGCTTGAATATGTTGAAAGGACAGGAACTGACTGCAGCAAGTGGGATGGTCTTCAGCAGACATTCGGTGCCGACGGGCTGCTGCCTCTGTGGGTAGCGGACATGGACTTCAAAGTTGACCGTCATATAAGAGACGCCATCGCTGCTTACATGGATACAGGAGTCTTCGGATACAATATAGTTCCGGACAGCTATTACGAGGCCTTCATCGACTGGGAACGTGAAAAGCACGGCCTGACAGTGGAGCGCGAATGGATCAGATACTCTCCGGGCGTCGTATGCGGATTCAATTTTGCCGTTCAGGTGCTGACCCGGCCGGGTGAAGCAGTGCTTGTCACCACCCCGGTCTACTACCCGTTCCTCCATGCCGTTGAGAACAACGACCGCAGGCTCATCTGTTCTGAGCTCTTGAATAAGGACGGCCGCTACTATATAGACTTTGAAGACTTCGAGAAGAAGATCACGGAAAATGATGTCAGAGCATTCATCCTATGCTCACCTCACAATCCTGTGAGCCGTGTATGGTCAGCGGACGAGCTGAAGCAGATGCTGGATATCTGCAGGCGTCACGGAGTCGCGGTCATCTCCGATGAGATCCACCACGACCTGACATTCGCAGGAGCTGTCCACACTCCGACGCTGACAGTCGCAGAGCCGGACGACCGCATCATCATGTTCACTGCCGCATCCAAGACCTTCAATGTCGCGGCACTCAGGAATTCCTTCGTCGTAATAAAGAATGAAGACATCAGGGCAGCATGGGACAAGTTCATGGCAGGCCTGAGGCTCAGCATGGGCAACCCTATGGGATACATCGCAGCCGAAGCCGGCTACAGGTACGGCAGCGAATGGCTCAGCGAAGTGAAGGATGTTATTTACGGAAACTACTTATATATTAAGGAAGAGTTTGCAAAGCACCTTCCGGAAGTCGTGATGACACCGCTGGAAGCAACATATCTCGCCTGGGCGGACTTTAGCGCTTACCTCAGCCCGGAAGAAGTGCAGCCTTTCATGCAGGACAAGTGCAGGCTCGCCTTCGACTACGGCTCATGGTTCGGCGGCGATAAGAGCGGATCATTTATAAGGATCAACCTCGCGACACGAAGAGAGAACATCGAAGAAGTAGTCCGCAGGATCACAGGCAACCTGAAATAGTATGACACCGGGGACGGTCCTCTTTGTCACATTTCCGGTGCATGTGACAAAGAGGACCATCCCCATTGTCATAATTTTGTTATTTTGTACAATTTTACAATCATTTTTTATTGCTGTTGACAAATTATTTGTGCCGTTTTATATTTGCATAGGATATGCATAGCATATGAAAATAGTATAATTATTAATGGGTAATTAATTGTTTAATAGGAATGGAGATGACACAATGACTAACATTGAAATGATCCGTGCTTATGGACACGAACAGGTAGCTTATTTCAACAACGAGAAGGCCGGTCTCAAGGCTATCATCGCACTTCACAACACCAATCTCGGACCTGCTGTAGGCGGATGCCGTCTGTGGCCTTACGAGAGTGAAGAAGCCGCTCTTTTCGACGTACTGCGCCTGTCCCGCGGCATGAGCCACAAGAACGCTGCAGCAGGAATGCCTCTTGGAGGAGCCAAAGGCGTTATTATCGCTCATCCGTCTGAGAAGACCGAGGCTATGTTCGAAGCTTTCGGCGAAGCAGTAAATACATTCATGGGCAAGTACTATACAGCAGAGGATGTCAACACAGACACCAAGGATGCTGACTACATGCTCCGTACAACAGACTACGTAGTAGGCCGCGCAGATGTATCCGGCGACCCTTCCCCATTCACAGCTATCGGCGTATTCGACGGCATCAGAGCTGTTGCACAGTTCATGAACGGATCAGACAGCCTTGATGGAATGACTATTGCAGTTCAGGGTCTGGGCAAAGTAGGAATGGACCTCGCAGAGAGACTCCACGCTGCCGGCGCTAAGCTGATCGTCTGCAACAACTCCAACAGAGAAGCTATGAAGCACGCTGTTGAGGACCTCGGCGCTACAGAGGTAGGCAGAGACGAGATCTACGGCGTAGACTGCGACATCTTCGCACCTTGCGCACTCGGAGCAGTCGTCAATTCAAAGACCATCCCGCAGTTCAAGTGCAAAGCCATCGCCGGCGCTGCCAACAACGTCATCTATGATGATGCTGCAGGCGAAGCTCTGAAGGCACGCGGCATCCTGTACGCACCTGACTTCATCATCAACGGCGGCGGAGTAATCAACGCAGGTCAGGAAGCATTCACAACATACGACAAGGAGAACGTACTCAAGCAGGTACATAACATCTACAACACCGTATACAGAATGCTCGAAGAGTCCAAGGCAACAGGAATCCCTGAAGGCGTTATCGCTACCAACTTTGCAGAGAACCGCATCAAGAACGGACTCGACGCAGACTAGTTAATAACAGCAATGCTGCTACAGGGCATTGGGACAATATGCAAAAGGAAAGAGGAAGAGAGAAAAGATGGATATTGAAAAACTGAAAGAAGAAATTCATAAGGCCGATAAGGACCTTGCAGATGCATTCCTCCGCAGGATGGAAGCAGTCAAGGGAATAGCAGAGTACAAGAAGGCTCACGGCATCTCCGCTGAGGATACTATCCATGACCAGCCGATCGTGGACAGCGATGCCGGATTCATTGAGGACCCTGAGATCCGGTCATATTTTGTACCTTTCCTCAAGAGCGCCCTTAAAGCAAGCAAGGCCCTGCAGAATACAATGATGGCAGGTCAGCGCATCGCATACTGCGGCGGCATGGATCCAAGAGACTATACAGTTGCAGGGAACGCATTCCCGGGACGTACAAGAGTTGCCTTCCCTAACTATGCCAAGACTTACCAGGCAGTAGTTGATGGCGAGTGCGACGTATGCGTTATCCCGTTTGAGAAGAGCAACTCCGGTGAGATCGGACAGGTTCTCGACATGATGTTTGCCGGTGACCTCTTCATCAACAAGGTCGTAACTGTAGAAAATGAATCCGATACAGTCCGTTATGCGATATTGTCCCGCGTAGAGAACGATACCGTTCCTGCAGGTGCAGACAACAGGTTCATGATAATGTTCACCGTAAAGGATGAGCCGGGTTCACTTGCCAAGGCTATCAGCACACTCAGCTCATACGGACACAACATGAGCATCATGCGTTCAAGACACATGCCTGATCTTCCATGGAACTACTACTTCTACGCAGAGGCTGAAGGCGATGTCACCACAGCAGACGGCAAGAAGATGTTTGAAGACATGAAGAAGGTATGCCAGTCAGTAAAGATGCTCGGCTGCTACGAAGCAGTATAGCTTGTAAGAATATGTCAAAGAGGATGACAGTGGGGACGGTTCTCACTGTCATCTTTTTGTGCCATCAGTTGTGTCAAAGGGGACGGTCCTTTTTGACACACGGACCGGAAATGTGTCAAAAAGGACCGTCCCCGATGACACAAATTGTGTTACACTTTGATTGGCGGCATGTGGTTTTCATCACATGAAAAAGCGCCGCAAAATACAGTATGTTAATTCAGGAGAAGATAAAATGAGCAGCAATTTCAATCAGGTACCCGTTTTTAAAGACGGTCTCGCACAGCCTGTATTCCCGTTCACTGATGGGACAACAGGCGATTCTTATGACCCGAAGACTTCGGCCGTCGTTCGTTACTGCGTTTATG
>CACWYF010000066.1 GCA_902765035.1 uncultured Eubacteriales bacterium | reverse complement strand
TGAGCACGTCTACATCGTATACAGAAGATCCATGGAGGAGCTGCCTGCAAGAGCAGAGGAAGTCGAGCACGCCAAGGAAGAGGGCATCGACTTCAGACTTCTGAACAACCCTGTAGAGATCCTGGGATACAACAATCCTGATGATCCGAGGGATCCTAAGAACGGATTCGTAACAGGCATCAGATGCATCAAGATGGAGCTTGGAGAGCCTGATGCATCGGGCAGAAGGAGACCTGTACCTATCGAGGGCAGTGAATTCGAACTCGATGTCGATGCAGTCATCATGGCTATAGGAACAAGCCCTAACCCACTGATCAAGAACACGACAAAGGGTCTCGAGGTCAACAGACGCGGCGGCATCGTCGTCAATGAAGACGGCCTGACATCCCGCGAGGCTGTATATGCCGGCGGAGACGCTGTCACCGGAGCTGCTACTGTAATCTCGGCAATGGGCGCCGGCAAACTCGCCGCCGCTTCCATCGATGAGTATCTGAGCAGCAAGTAGGCAGAGATGAGAATATACCATCCGTTCGGGCCGCTTTACAATGAGAACAGCAGGGTGCTTATCCTTGGATCTTTCCCGTCGGTAAAATCGAGGGAGCAGGAGTTCTTCTACGGGCACCCGCAGAACAGGTTCTGGAAGGTGATGGCTGCGATATTTGGAGCGCCTGTTCCTCAGACTATTGAGGAGAAGAAGGCGCTGATCCTGGATAACGGGCTGGCATTGTGGGACTCGATCGGGAGCTGTGAGATCACTGGCTCGTCGGATGCGAGCATCAAGAATGCCGAGCCGAATGATCTTCGCATCATCACCGGCAGCTGTGACATCCGTGCCATCTACTGCAACGGGAAGAAGTCGCTCGAAGTCTACAACAGATATATAGAGCCGGTGCTCGGGAGGCCGGCTGAGGCCCTCCCGTCGACGAGTCCTGCCAATGCGGCATGGAACCTGGAGCGGCTGACCGAAGCGTGGGCGGTAGTGAAGGATAACCTGTTGTGATATAATTCTGCCGGAAAGGGAATCAGGACCCGGCTGCCGGAAGGGCGGACGGGTGAGGCGTGATTGCCGGATAGGCGGAAGGTTAATGAGCAGAAGTGCAGGAAATCTGAAAGAAGAATACAGACAATATACACTTGGGCTGGCGCTGTTTGACATAGTGCCGGTCCTTGTTTTTCTTGCTGCGGGGATTCTGATGTGGACTATGTGGAGCGACAGGCTCCTGCTTGCGGGCGTTATATGTTCGTTCATAGCAGGTCTGAGCAAAGTGCTCTGGAAGCTGCAGATAGTTGTGAAGAAGCGTAACAGCGCCGCTTTGACCGGGATATTTCACATCCTGATGCCCCTCGGTTTTGCACTGATGATGCTGGCTGTGATACTGAGTACGGTCAGGTATGTGGCCGGCGGCGGTGTTTTCGCGGAGAGTACGCTGGCCGGGCTGTGGCGCGGCCTCACCATGAAGCCTGCTATGTGGTGCTTCATTGGCGGATTCGCCGGAATGTGCCTGATGGGATATCTTGGTTCGCACATGGATGAAAGTGCGAAGGCAAACTGGATAGAGGAGCTTGTCAATGCGGCCGCGCAGCTCGCGATGCTTGCCGGCGTGGTTTTCGTGTATATGGGTATGATCCGGTAGCCTGGAGCGGTGTTCCTGCTCAGTCAGCCTGCTGCAGAGACAGGAACGGAAACAATAATAATGAATGGAGAACGCAGATAAATTGAACAACAGAAAAAGAGGATTGCATTTTGCCCTTACCGCGGCGGTGATGATCTTCATTTTCATACAGTCTGCTCTTCCGGGTGACCTGTCCGGAGCTGAGAGCAATATTATAGTCAGGCTGATCACGTCAATTGTGCAGGCGGATCCTGAGACGGTGGCGTTCGCTGTGCGCAAAACGGCGCATTTCACTGAATACATGCTGCTGGGCGCCTGCCTTCTTCTGAACGCGCGGGACTGTTTTGCGCATCTGAATCCGAGGCAGATGTGGGGGCTGGCGTGGATGCTCGGAACGGCATACGCTGTGACCGATGAGCTGCACCAGCGTTTTGTGCCGGAAAGAAGCTGCGAGCCGCGTGACATGTGTATCGATGCAGCGGGCGTCGCTCTCGGTGCTCTCATTATGCTCACGATAGTTCTGAGGCAGAGAGCAGGGAGCCGAAACAAATCCTAAGAAACATTTTGCAGGCAATACGAACGGAACTGCAGATAAGGAAGACGCGTAATATGAACAGCGAAAAAAGTGATATACTGTACAGGCTGATGCTGCGCAAGGGCTATCCCGGGGAGTTCGCGAGGATCATCGCGGCGGAGATGAGCACGGAATTCACCGCTGAGCGGATGATCAGTTATATCGGGCGTGCGGGACTCAGGCCTCTTGAGGAGGTCGCTGATGAGATGCTGGCGATACAGAGTGACCGCGACAGGATCCGCGACAAGCACATCAACGAGCACGCGCAGCAGAAGATCAATATTCTGTACCGGGACATCAATGAATGAGCGGCATAGCGGCATGCGCGGGAGAATTCCCGGACAGATAATACTTCGAAAGGAAATATGTATAAATGGCTGACGGCAGATGGGTAATGACTGAAGACGAACTGAACAGGACGGTCTGCGGATTCGATAACGAAAAGCGGGCGGACATGAGAAGTCTGCCTAACACAGGCAAGCGCAAGGCGGTTGATGACAGATCGGGCAAAGCGGAACATGTCTGCGCCTTCTGCGGTTCAGGCGACCTCATCACGGGACTCGGCGGATTCGGCGAGGGATACGGGTACAAGTCTGCGCGATGCAAAGCATGCGGTGGCATCACGGAATTCGTGTACAAAGACGAAGCCGGGAAGTACTTCAGGTAAGAAGGCGCGATCATATCAGGTGAAACAGGGGACGGTCCATCCGGCACAGGAAACTGTGTCAAAAGACCGTCCCCGTTGTCATCTTCCTCTTTTATGAGAATCCGCAGTCTTGTATAATTAATTGGATAGAATAATTATTATTCAGAGGTGGATGATGAGTGAAACACGTGCGGACAGGGCGGAGGCTCTGTTCAGACAGGGATATAACTGCAGTCAGTCGGTGTTCGCAGCTTTTGCGGATGTCGTTGGGATGTCTGTTGAGGAAGCGGCGCAGCTGGCGAGCCCGTTCGGTGCGGGATTCGGCAAGCTGAGAGAGGTCTGCGGTGCGGTGTCAGGCATGACGATGCTGGCAGGAAAGCTGAAAGGTTATTCGGACCCGAAGGCGCGCGGGGAGAAAATTGAGCTGTATAAGCTGATACAGAAGATGTGCGCCGAATTTGAAGAGAAGGAAGGCTCGATCATATGCAGGGAGCTTCTGGGCCTCGAAAAGGGTGAGGACCTGGGCGAGCCTGCTGTGCGGACAGAGGAATATTACAGAAGCCGTCCATGTGTGGGAGCATGCAGGACAGCTGCTGAGATAGCAGAGAAGTATCTGTTGTGATGTCAGACAGAAGGTGACAGCGGGGACGGTTCTCTTTGTCATCTTCACGATATACTGATATGTAAAAAGATGACAGTGAGAACCGTCCCCATTGTCATATCAGGAGGCTGTTATGGCTATAATTGCAGGGTTCATGGTACCGCACCCGCCGATGATCGTTCCGGATATCGGCAGGGGCAGTGAAGAGCAGATCAGAGAGACAACTGAGGCCTATGAGAGGGTCGCGGATGAGATCGCGGCGCTCAGGCCGGAGACTATAATAATCACAAGTCCGCATTCCGTAATGTATGCGGACTATTTTCACATATCACCGGGAGAAGGTGCGACCGGGAATTTTGCAGGATTCAGAGCGCCGCAGGTCAGATTCAATGAGACCTATGACACAGAGCTCGTTGATGAGATATGCAGGCTCTGCGATGCAGAGGACTTCCCGGCGGGAACGCTCGGCGAAAGGGAAAGGACACTGGACCACGGGACCATGGTGCCGCTGTACTTCATAAGAAAGAAATACGACAGCGGCAGGATCATCCGTATCGGGCTTTCCGGTCAGCCGCTGATCGACCACTACAGGCTGGGCATGATCATCCGCGACGCAGTGAACAACACCGGCAGACGGACCGTCTTCGTTGCGAGCGGAGACCTCTCGCACAAGCTGCAGGACTACGGGCCATACGGCTTTGCGCCAGAGGGGCCTGAGTACGACGACCGCATCATGGATGTCATGGGAAGAGCGGCGTTCGGTGAGACGCTCGAATTCGATACAACCTTCTGCGACAAAGCAGCGGAATGCGGCCACCGCTCCTTCGTCATCATGGCAGGGGCTTTCGACGGAATGGCTGTCAGAGCGGAGAAGCTGTCCCATCAGGACGTGACAGGCGTCGGCTACGGCATCAGGGCGAGGACGACAGCAGGCACTTCCTTGAGAGACACATGGACAGGATCGGCGAAGAGATGCAGGCAAAACGCAAGCAGTCGGATGCTTACGTCAGGCTCGCGCGCAGGTCAGTCGAGAGTTATGTGCTGAGGCGTGAGAAAATCAGTGTTCCGGATGACCTTCCGGATGAGATGCTGAGCAAAACGGCAGGTGCCTTCGTCTCGATCCACGAGCACGGAGAGCTGAGAGGCTGCATCGGCACGATCGCTCCGACCAGGAGCTCGGTCGCTGAGGAGATAATCGCCAATGCTATCAGCGCGTCGACCAGGGATCCGAGATTTCCGGCTATCACAGCGGATGAACTGCCGTGGCTCGAGATAAGCGTGGATGTTCTCGGCGAGCCCGAGGACATAGAGTCAATGGATCAGCTGGATGTGAAGCGGTACGGGGTAATTGTATCTGCGGGATATAAAAGAGGATTGCTTCTGCCTGACCTCGACGGTGTGGACACGCCGGAGCAGCAGGTGGATATCGCCATGAGAAAGGGCGGGATCCGCAGCTCAGAGAATTATAAGCTGCAGAGATTCGAAGTGATCCGGCATCATTAAGATATAAAGGAAGACTGTGTGATGGCGATTTGTAATGTGTGCTTCAGACATTGTAATATTCCCGAGGGCGGACTCGGGTTCTGCGGAGCCAGGTCCTGCAGGGACGGCAAATTGACTGCCGCGAATTACGGCAGGATCACTTCTCTTGCGCTCGATCCTATCGAGAAGAAGCCGCTCGCGCAGTTCCGTCCGGGCAGCATGATAGTCTCGGCCGGGAGTTACGGATGCAACCTGAGATGCCCGTTTTGCCAGAACTATCAGATATCCTGGTCGGATGAGGCTTTCAGTTACGCTGAAGAAGAGTATAATGGGCCTGAAGATGGCCGGACCGCTGCAGGAAGACGCAACGGCGGACACCGTCCGGCTGAATATATTTCGCCTGAAGAGATGGTTTCGATCGCGGCTTCGTGCCGTGACCGCGGCAACATAGGGGTGGCTTTCACCTACAACGAGCCGCTTATCGGATACGAATATATAAGGGACACCGCCCGGCTGGTTCATGAGGCCGGGATGGTGAATGTGATCGTGACGAACGGGACGGCAAGCCCGGAGGTCATGCATGAGCTCGCACCGTATATCGATGCGATGAACATAGACCTCAAGGGGTTCACCGACCGCTACTATAACGAGGTGCTCGGCGGCAGCAGGCATATGGTCATGGATTTCATCGCTGAGGCCGTGAAGCACTGCCATGTCGAGCTGACGACGCTGATCGTTCCGGGTGAGAATGACTCGGAGGATGAGATGCGGGCGATGACGGAGTGGATCGCAGGCCTTACCGATGCAGAGGGCCGGGTCATAGGGCGCAAAATCCCGCTGCATATCTCGAGGTTTTTCCCGCGGTTCCATATGACAGACCGCAGGGCGACGGATGTGCGGCAGGTGTACCGGCTCGCGGAGGTCGCACGGGAGCAGCTGGACAGCGTTTACACAGGAAACTGTTAGAGATACAATTCAGAAAAGAATAAGGGGGGACAGACAATGGGAGTCAGTCTTAAAGGAAGGAACTTCCTCACATTAATGGATTTCACGCCGGAAGAGATAAGGTATCTTCTGGATCTTGCTAAGGAGCTCAAGGCTAAGAAGAAGGCGGGCATCAGGGGGACTTCACTTGCAGGCAAAAACATCGTGTTGCTGTTCGAGAAGACCTCGACGCGCACAAGGTGTTCTTTTGAGGTCGCGGCTGCTGACGAGGGCGGCTATGCCACATTCCTCGATCCGAAGAGCTCGCAGATGGGCAAGAAGGAGAGCATCGCAGACACGGCTAAGGTACTCGGGAAGTTTTACGACGGCATCGAATACAGAGGCTTCAGCCAGGCGACGGTTGAGGAGCTTGCCGCCAATGCCGGTGTGCCGGTGTGGAACGGACTTACGGATGAGGACCACCCGACCCAGATACTCGCAGACATCATGACGATCGAAGAACATATAGACAAGCCTCTTTCAGAGGTCAAGGTCGTGTTCGTGGGTGACATACGCAACAACATGGCATATGCCTGGATGTACGGATGTGCCAAAATGGGCATGAAGTTCGCTGCATACGGTCCGGCGGAGCTGGCTGAGCAGGTGGATGCATCAGTGCTGGACAAGGCAAATGCTGTTGCCGCAGAGACCGGAGCTGAGATAGTCGTAAGCAGCGACCCTGAGTGCCTTAAGGGTGCTGATGTTATATACACAGACATATGGGCATCGATGGGCGAAGAGGATCAGATCCCGGAGAGGGTAAAACTCCTCACACCATACAAGGTCACTGAAGAACTCATGGCATCGACCGGAAACCCTGACTGCCTCTTCATGCACTGCCTGCCGTCCTTCCATAATTTTGAGACGACGATGGCGGCGGAGCAGATGAAGCTCGGATATGACATCCGCGAGGTAACTGAGGAAGTATTCTCAGGGCCGAACTCGGTAGTCTTCGATGAGGCGGAGAACAGGCTGCATTCAATCAAAGCAGTGATAGTCGCTACAATAGGTGAATAATATGACACCGGGGACGGTCCTCTAAAAGGACCGTCCCCGCTGACACATTTTTTTTGCTATAATTCCATATGGAATAAAAAATGACAGGGAGAACCGTCCCCATTGTCATAAAAAGAAATGGAGAGGAAATGACTGAACGCAATATTCTTATAACTTCACTGGATTCGATGGAGAACAGGACTGAGCACCGGTTCTTCTTATATTAAGGAGGGCAGAAAGACTCTGTACTGCGATGCTATTGGTGTTGCTGAGGCGGGCACCAAGTATATCCTTTCGAGGGAGAGCATCGATGAGATCATCGTGCTTGGTACCGGTGCGACGTATAAGGAAGGCGATGAGCTCAGGCACATGCAGCTCCGCGACTTCGACGGATACGGCGGTGAGGATACTGAAACACTGTCTGAGTACAGTTTCTACAGGTACAGAATCGCGCAGTTCCTTGACGACCTTGACCTTGAGAATATCAATGTCGAGGAAGAGAACGAAAGGCTCGCGATGCTGAATAAAGCCATCACGAGGTTCATTAATGCATATGAGGCTGCACTCGAGGCAAGAGAGCCGGGCGAGAAGCCGGTCCGCATCCGCAGCTTTGAGTTCAGGGACTACACCAAGGCAAACAGGCCGGAGCGCAGAAACGATACCAGATCCGGAAACGGTTCCGATAACACAGATAATCAATAAGAGGCGAGGGACTATCGCAGAAGGGAGACTAAAATGTTAGTTATCAATGTATTTTACACATGCAAAGAGGGAAAGAGAGAAGACTTTCTGAAGAAGATAGAGGAGGAAGGCGTACGCACAGGTTCACTGGCTGAAGAGGGCAACCACGCATATGCATACTTCAAGCCTGTAGACAACGAGAACGGACTCTTCCTGTATGAGGAGTGGGAGGACACAGATGCACACAACATCCACCGCACAATGCCTCACTATCAGAGACTCCAGGAGTTCCAGGGCGAGTATCTTGAGAAGCTTTCAGTAAATAAGTACTTCACCGACAAGAAGGAGATCTGCTTCTAAGGAAGTATTGGGGGGCAAATCCTTCCTGCCATGTTTGCAGGTTCGAGCCGCGCAGTGTCGTCAACGAAGATCTCGCGGATACCTGGAGGAGAATAAGCGCCTCAGGCCGGAATTAATAAATATCAAAAATGGGATCCTGCAGATTTCTGCGGGATCCCATTATTTATCTGGTGGATCAGCGTTTGACACGAAGCGCATCAAGCCGGTCATGCATATCCTGATAGATAGGTCTCACATCCATTATGTCTTCTGAATAAATACCTCCGATGAATCCGTAGTGATCCTCATCGAACTGCGGCAGGATGTTCCACACGCCAGGCTGCACCGCGTCTGTTCCCGAGTATTCGACATGCTCGTCATATACTCGGTTCCCGTCTGCATCAAGGTGATACGGGCAGTAAGCCGACACGACATTTACAGTGCCGTCGTTAGGCTGCCATTCAGCATCGAGATTCTGCACCGGCACCTTGAAAGTCTCCTTCTCATCACCGTAACCTACCGAATAAGCACCTGCTGTTTTGCCCGAATATGAACCGATGACGGCCGCCTGGTCCTTGAGAAAGCGGCACATATTGTCTGTTGGGACACTGGCGCCGGATCCGTCTTCCTGAGTGCGGCATCCGTAGTAGCAGAAATAATATACACCCGGCTGCAGCTCTATTTCTGCATTCATGGCACAGGCTCTGTCCACGAGCATGTCATTGACGGCGCTGTCGTTGTGGTCATAGAAACCGGTCTCCTCGATAGCGGCACTTACGCTCTCGCTGGTGCGGTGGTCTTCTGCGGATATACCGAACTGATCAAGGTATCCGTCATATCTGCTTGACTGGCTGAAGCTGCTGCCTGTGGATTCGCCGCTTTCAAGCGTCGAATTGACAAGCGTGGCGCCGTTGCTCGGCGAGGCGATAATTGAAAGCGAGAAGACCATGTCTTCATGCCCTCCAGTGAAGAGCGGGCTGGTGTTGTCGCCTGTTGCAGCGACCTCTTCAGGTGCTCCGTCAGCGAGAAGGTCCAGAAGCACTCTGGCAGTATTGCCGCCGAAACTGTGTCCGACGAGATTGACAGGATGCTCGCCGTCCCATGTGAAGTCAGGGATCAGCTCTTTGCCTGTATAGTCTCTGCCGAATCTCTCGTGACCACACTTCTTACTGTGAGCTTCTCCGTAGTCCACTCTCGTGCCTGTCATCTCAGCATAGATTTCGCAGGCTCTGTCCCAGGCACTCGAATGAGGACCGACAGAAGGCATGTATATTTCCTGATCCCATCTTGCGAACATCTTCCTGAAGTCTGTAAGAGTCAGGCCCCAGTAAGGTGTCTCCTCGTATCTTTCATCATACTGTCCCCAGCCGCTGTATCCGTGGATGAACACCGACGGTATTTCAGCTCCTGTGGGCGGCTTCATAAAAAAGTAAGCACCGCCTGCGAGGAAGCAGACTATAACAGCCACTATTCCGTATTTCACAAATCTGTTCATTAATTAATAGGCAAGATATCCCGCTTCTCCTGAAGCAGGGGAGAGATTGCCTTTGCCTCCCTTCTGCTGATAGTTGCAGTCCAGCGTGATCGTTCTTTGAATCAATAATACCACAGGGCCCGTCTGAAAGGAAAAGTGAGACTCCGGAAAGCGGGACTGCCGGAATTCTTCACGCAGTCCCATTGTGTGAAATGCCGTCCCATCTGGTGAGATGGCGCGGTTGTTTTGGTGTCTGAACAGTGTAGAGTGAACTTATAGTTGCAATTATTTCTGATGATACGATGGCAGAAGTATACGCAGCATACAGAGAGACTTCTTATTGAAACCGTTAGTAAAAAGATGAAGCAGGTAATTAAGGAGGTTAATCATGTTCAAGACTAAAGTAGGTTACAGTCAGAATCCTGATGCATGTGCAAGCGGTGCAGAATCAGCAGCGATGGCTAAGCTGGCAGATGCCAAAGTGGGTCTTCTGTTCACTTCATGTGTTCTGGATCAGGAAGCAGTGGTCAATGGGATCAGAAGTGTCGCAGGTACACATGTGCTGGGCTGCACTTCATCGGCAGCCATCTGCGTGAAGGACGGCTATCTGAACAGCGAGGACGGTTACTCCGGCATCATGAGCTTTGGCGGAGATGTTGAGGTAGGCGTTGCAGGCGCAGCCAAGGGAGAAGGCGAATGCGCAAGAGAGATAGGCAGAAAGCTGGCATGCGAAGCAATGAGCCAGCTGGGAGGCCTCGAGCCTGACTATTTCTTCATGACAGCAAGCCCTGCAGAAGAGGAAAAATATATCGCAGGAATCCAGGACGTAATCGGAGATGTTCCTGTATTCGGCGGCTCTGCAGCAGATAACACAGTAGAAGGCAAGTGGAGCATCATCTGCGATGACAAGATCTTTGCAGACGGCTGCGCTATCGCACTCTTTGCATCAAAGGCGCCTATGGCAAATATATACACAGGCCAGTTCAGGGAGACCGATAATTTTGGCGTAATGACCAAGGTCGTAAATGACAGATGTTTGGTTGAGATCGACGGTGTTCCTGCAGTAAAGAAGTACTGCGAGTGGACCAGCAAGTCCGAGGAGGCATGCGCAGGCGGCAATCTGCTCGTTGAGACTATCTTCAAGCCTCTCGGAGTCAAGGACATCACAGGCAAAGTGACAGCTATCCGTCACCCGATGGCAGCTAATGAGGATCTGTCGATGAACATCGGAGCTCAGCTGATCGAGAAGACTGCTGTTATCCAGATGGAGATGACTCCTGATGAGATGGTAGCAGCCAATCCTAAGACTGTGTATGTGCCCTTACCGTTTTCGACAAATGTATGGTTGCTTGAAACCTCAGCATTTGTGGTTCTGTCAATGATTTTAACGGTTACCACTTCTGTAACGTTAGCAGATGTTTGAATAATGAAAACAACCGGATGTCCAATAACGATTACAGGTTTTTCTGAAGTAATGTTGATTGTAAGTACACGTTTAGCGGTTGTTAAATTAATATCGTCAACAGCTTCTTTGCCAGATTTAACGGTATAATTGCCCGAAAGATAATTATCTGAGCCATCATCGCAAATCTGACGCCAACTAAACTCATTATCGCTTCCGAGCATTAAGCATTGTTCGGTGTCTGCAATTTTCCAAACGCCGCCATAGTCGCTATAGCCACCATCGTACTCATAGCTAAACTCGTCCGTAAAATCATCGAAGAATTCCTCAATATTCGGCCCGACCGCTGCAAAAATGAATACGAGAAAGATTAGCGGCAATAAGAATTGAATACCAAATATTACTGCCAAAACAATTAGCACCGTCTTGAGGGTTGAATCCTTCTTTGGTGGATTCGGATTAGTTGCATCTGGCATTTCGCTAGGCGGAATACTCGCGTTTGGTGTAGCGTCAGTTGTAAAACTCATAAAAAATCTCGTTTATTTCTT
>CACWYF010000065.1 GCA_902765035.1 uncultured Eubacteriales bacterium | reverse complement strand
GCACCTCACGATGCAAACCTTGCAATTCACTTTAGGGTTCGTCGGCAACTGCGCCCCTTATGGACTTTCACCACAGACTGACGGCATGCCCGTCATACATGCAAAATGCCGCACGCAATGTGCGGCACATGTATGTTTTCATTCATCATTATGCTCAGGCTGCTGCTCTTTCCTGCCGGCTCTGCCTCAGATTCACTGTTATGAGCACCACGAGTGCTGCGACGAATACTATCGTAGACAGCGCGAACAGACTCGGCCTGATACCTATCTTGACCTCACTGTAAATGAGTGTGGAGATGGTATTGATGCCTGCACCTCTTGTGAAGTATGTGATGATGAAGTCATCGACAGACATTGTGAAGGAAAGCAGGAAACCCGACATGATCCCGGGTCTGAGTTCAGGCAGAACGATCTTTCTGAACGCGTATCTTTCAGATGCCCCGAGATCAAGTGCAGCCTCAAACAGCTTATCTGTATTCTTGTTCAGCCTCGGCTTGACCGAGAGTATGACGTAAGGTATGCAGAATACCGTGTGCGCGAACAGGATCGACATATACCCTCTCGGCCATCTGACCATAAGGAAGAACAGCATTAGAGCTATTCCGGTAACTATGTCCGCATTGAGCATCGGGATATTGTTGAGTCCCATCAGCACGTTTTCCTGTCTCTGCTTCATTGCCGCCATTCCGAGCACACCCATCGTACCGATGACTGTCGCAATGAGAGCTGCAAGTATAGCTATTGAGAACGTATTGACCACCGCACCCATCATGAGCCTGCTCTGGAACAGCTCCTGATACCAGTGGAGGCTGAACCCTGTCCATACTGACATCGATTTTGCGTCATTAAAAGACAGCACGATAAGCGTCAGTATCGGCATATACAGGAAAAGCAGGATTATTAATACATATATTCTTCCGAGAGTTTTCTTCATCTTCAACCCTGCCTTTAGATAAGATTGGCTCCGCCAGTTTTATCGAACTTCTGAAGGAGCACCATGCTGAATATTATGAATACCATCATGACCAGCGACAGTCCGCTGCCCAGATACCAGTTGGAGTTGACCGTGAACTCCTGCTCGATTATGTTTCCGATGAGGTTGATCTTGCCTCCGCCCAGCATGTTCGAGATAACGAATGTGGTGAGGGCCGGTATGAACACCATCGTGATACCGCTGACTATTCCCGGTACCGACAGCGGCAGTACGACTCTTGCAAAGGTCACAGCCTTGCTGGCTCCGAGGTCATAGGCCGCCTCGATAAGATGATTGTCTATCTTGGATACCGTGTTGTAAATCGGAAGTATCATAAACGGCAGGAAATCGTAGACCATGCCCAGCACTATAGCACCCGGAGTGTTCATCATTTCCTGTCTCGGAAGTCCTACAGCTGCAAGAAGTCCGTTGATTACGCCCTGTCTTTCAAGCAGCACCTGCCACGCCATCGTCCTCAGAAGGAAGTTCATCCACATCGGAAGTATGATGACGAATATGAGGAAGCCCTGCTTGCCGTACTTGCTGTCCCTCAGAACCATTGCCATCGGGAACGCAAGAAGAAGGCATATGACCGTGCTGATCACTGCAAGAAGCAGCGACAGACCGAGTGCCTGCATGTGATCATGCTGGAACATCGCAGTGATGTTGGAGAATGTGAACCCTCCGTCTCTCGATGAGAATCCGTAATATGCAATCGAAGCGAGCGGGATGACTGTTCCCGCTATGATCCATATAATGAACGGAGCTGCAAAACGCTTCTTTGCTATCATATGTCGATCTCCATCGCCGATTCGGCTTCACTCTTAGGCTTGTGCATGATCTGGATGTTCTCAGGATCAACCTTCATGCCTATCTTCTCGCCTACATCATGCTGATCGTAGTTCTGAAGTAGCCATTCGACCTTGCCGTCCTCGCTCTGCACCAGCATCTCATAGTGGACGCCGATGAACAGCTTGGAGATGATGGTCCCGTTGAACTGTCCCTGTCCGTAAGGCATGATGTCTATGTCCTCAGGCCTGATGACCACGTCGACCTTGCGGCGCGGAGGGAAGCCCTGCTCAGTACCGTCGATACACGGATAGTCGATGCCGTTGATGCGTACGACCTTCTCATCGACCATCTGTCCCGGAAGGATGTTGCTGTCTCCGATAAAGTCTGCAACGAAAGCGTTGACCGGCTCATCGTAGATCTGTTCAGGCGTACCCTCCTGCTGGATGTATCCTTCGTTCATGACGACGACCTTGTCGGACATCGTCAGAGCTTCTTCCTGATCGTGTGTAATGTACAGGAATGTGATGCCGAGCTCCTTCTTGAGTCTTACCAACTCGTACTGCATTTCCTGTCTGAGTTTAAGATCGAGCGCGCCAAGAGGCTCGTCAAGCAGCAGTACGCGCGGCTCATTTACGATAGCTCTTGCCATAGCGATTCTCTGCTGCTGTCCTCCGGACATCTGATCGATCTTTCTGTTCTCGAATCCGTCCAGGTTGACGAGCTTGAGTGCGTATTTGATTTTGTCCTTGATATACTGCTCAGACTTGTTCTTGACCCTCATTCCGAACGCGATGTTTTCCCCTACCGACATGTGCGGGAACAGTGCGTAGTTCTGGAATACAGTGTTGAGATGTCTCTGATTGGCAGGAAGATCAGTTATGTCCTTTCCGTCGAAGAACACCCTTCCCTCGTCGGGCCTTTCAAACCCGCCAATTATTCTCAGAGTGGTTGTCTTGCCGCAGCCCGAAGGCCCCAGAAGTGTTACGAACTCATTTTCCGCAACACTAAGGTCGATGCCGTTAAGCACCACAGTATCGTCAAAACTTTTGACAATATGTTCAAGCCTGATCAGTTCGCTCAATAAAGTCTCCTCCCGAATTACTCTGCTTTAAGTCCCAGCTCATCAAGAACTCCGAGGATCGATTCCATCTGAGTTCCTTCGTTGAATTCAATTTTGCCCTGGTCTGCTTCCTGCGAAAGAACAGGATCGATCGGAAGCCTCTCAAGAAGCCTGATGCCGTTTGCAGCTGCTACTGCCTCTGCCTGGCTAGGTCCGAACATCTCGATCTTGCGTCCGCAGTCAGGACATGTGATATAGCTCATATTTTCTACAAGTCCGAGGACCGGAATGTTCATGAGGTTGGCCATGTTTACAGCCTTGGCAACGATCATGCTTACCAGATCCTGCGGAGAAGTAACTACGATGATTCCGTCGATAGGAAGTGACTGGAAAACAGTCAGCGGAACGTCACCTGTCCCCGGAGGCATGTCGATGAAGAGTACATCGAGGTCTCCCCAGCATACATCTGTCCAGAACTGCTCGACAACACCGCCGATGACCGGACCTCTCCATACTACAGGGTCAGTCTCGTTCTCAACCAGAAGGTTGATGGACATGAGGCTGATCTCGGTAGGAGTGACCGCCGGCATGATACCGAAATCGGAACCGAATGCCTTGCTGTGTACGCCGAACATCTTAGGAATGGAAGGTCCTGTGATATCCGCATCCATGATACCTGTCTTATAACCGTTTCTTGTTGCTGCCAGTGCGCTGAGTGCAGTCACCATTGACTTTCCGACTCCGCCCTTGCCGCTGACAACTCCGATCACCTTCTTGACCGAGCTGTGCTCATTCAGCTGAGCCTTCTGGATACCGCCGCTTCTTGAAGGGCAGTCTGCTCCGCAGCTGCTGCAGTCATGAGTACAGTTTTCATCCGGTGCACCCTGGTCATCCGCCTGGTGCATCACAGGCATCATTCTTTCTTCCTTAAGCATTTTCATCTCCTCCAATTTGTTATTTGCTCAATTCGAACATTATATATACTTTACTTTGTAAAATCTATCTATATTGGTAAATTATTTGTGTAATTTCAGGAATATTGCATGATCATACCGTTACAGACCCGCAAGGCTGCTCATCTCGGACAGCATCCCGCCGAGAATGGCATCTCTCAGCGCTGCATTGACTGCTGCATCAGTATGCCATTTGCCGTTTTCCTCTTCGCAGTTTATATCCACATCCGCGATGTATTTCTTCTCTGCGATCCTGCTGAGATTCCTGAAAAGAGTCTCGTACAGCTGTGCTGAATCGAAGTTCTCCTTCCCGTCTCCTTCCTTTTTGCTTTCATCATTCTCATACGGCTCAAGGAACTCCGTCCAGGATTTCAGGTATTCGCTGGCAAAATCATATGTCGTTATGCGCACATGTACCACCGTTCCCTTATCCGTCCTGTCGGCTCCTGTGATGGCATAGTCGAATTCGCCCGCCTTGCCGAGAAACATCTCATAGTATTCCCTGCCCTGATCACTCAGCAGACCCTCAAGCTCGGCATTGATCTCAGGATCGAGCTCGACATAGCGCATCGACTCAAGATCCTCGCTGACCTTGAGTTCTGCACCGCTCTGCCCGCTGCATCCTGCCAGCATCAGTGAAAGGATCATGACTGCTGCAAGCACGGCGGCCGTTATTGAATTTTTAAGTTTTGCTCTGTTCATATGCATCACTGCCTGCTTTTATTTCCTGACAACAGTACGGGAGGTGCCGTCGAACACGGTAATGCCGGCCTTGTCGAGAGCCGGGAGGAACTCAGCCGCATACTTACGGGAAGTGCCGATAGAATCTCTGAACTCCGCCAGGGTGAACGGCCCCTCAAAGGAATTTGCGGCCCGGAGCACTTCGCCCCATGCATCTGCCGATATATAGTATGAAGGATTGACCTTGATGATAAGTCCCTCTTCGGTCAGATCACCCAGGATAGCACTTATGACTCCTTTATTCTTATCCAGCGCCATTATATCGTCGGTCCTGACCATCTCAAGTCCGGCCTCTGCATACATCTTTGCAATGTGGTTCTTCAGTCTGAGCTGCTCCGGTGTATATTCGATCCTGAATCCGCTGAGGGCGATTGACTTGCCGTGATCTTCGATCACTCCGTTATCCATAAGATGCTTTATGGCTCCCTGTATGAGCTTGTCATCTTCAGAATGCCAGGTCTCCCTCAGTCTTGAGAGCAGTTCCTGTCTCGGGATACCGTCTGCAAGAGGATTCGCATCGTGATATACATTGATGATATCCTCAAGCCCCGATTTCATCTTTTCATATTTTGCCCTGCTGAGCAGCGTTCTGTCCGGCAGTCTGACAAGAGGGCTCTCTCCGCCTTCATCTGCTGTCATTCCGGCAATGAACTTCTCCATCTCATCAGGCAGAAGCCCCAGCTCATGAGCGAGCTCTTCCTGCCTTACGAATCTGTGCTCACCTGACTTGGCCGCGATTATGTCCTCAGTGCTGCCTTCTGCAAGGATCTTCATGCCGGCAAGCACTTCCTCACGGTTTCTCTTGTGCTTGAGCGGCAGAGTATCCAGAACAGTGCCGCCTCCGACAGTTATTATCGGTGAATAGAATCTTATTATGAATTTATCCCCCCGCCTCAGAGCCATCGGCTTCTCGAGCCTCAGCTGGGCATAGCACTCCTCACCTGCTGACAGTGCGTCCCTGTCAAGGAGAATGACCTTGGCCAGCACTTCTGCAGATCCCGAGTAGAGATGAACACGGCTGTTGTTCAGCACTATACGGTCAGAAGAGCTGAACATCTTCAGTCTGACATCGATCATGGATGTGACTGTTACAGCATCTCTGGCTGCGAGCACATCACCTCTCGATACATCCTCCTTGCCTATGGCTGCGAGGTTGATCGCGGTCCTCTGTCCCGCGAGAGCCATGTCAGTCTCTTTGCCGTAAGTCTCGATGCCGCGCACCTTGACTTTGCGTCCGTCCGTTCCGCCCTGGCCTTCACCGGCGTGCGGATATATGACGATCTCATCGCCGACTCTGACTGTGCCGTCTACAAGAGTACCCGTAACGACCGTACCGAAACCGGACATCGTGAACACCCTGTCCACCGGCAGTCTGAAGAGTTCCTTCTCTTCACGGCGCTTGTTCTCTCTGTCGCATTTCTCAACGATAGCCTCTCTCAGCACTTCTATATTCTCTCCGGTAGCAGCGCTGACAGGAATGACCGGCTTTCCTTCGAGGAAGGTTCCTTTGAAGTACTCATTCACCTCATCCAGGAGAAGCTCCATCCATTCCTCCTCGACCATGTCTGTCTTGGTCACTGCGATGATTCCGTCATCGATGCCGAGAGCGTTCAGGATCTCAAAGTGTTCCCTCGTCTGGGGCATTATGCCCTCGTCCGCCGCTACGACGAAAAGCACGAAGTCTATGCCGCCTATTCCGGCGAGCATGTTCTTGATGAACTTTTCGTGACCCGGAACATCGATCACGCCGATGTTGTATCCTGCGTCATTGGGAATGTGGGCAAAACCGAGTTCGATCGTGATGCCGCGCTTTTTCTCTTCCATCAGACGGTCAGTATCGATGCCTGAGAGTGCTTTTATCAGAGTTGTCTTGCCGTGGTCTACATGCCCGGCAGTACC
The DNA here is from genome assembly GCA_902765035.1 of uncultured Eubacteriales bacterium. Classification (GTDB taxonomy): domain Bacteria; phylum Bacillota; class Clostridia; order Peptostreptococcales; family Anaerovoracaceae; genus Crickella. The sequence continues at coordinate 584 of CACWYF010000065.1, read as the reverse complement.
TATAATAATGTTCTTCATATATCCTTGCATTTCCGGTGATAACCGGCAGTTTATAACTGCAGCATTATCTGAGTGCGTCAGCTATCAGTCCGAATTCATCTTCAAATACCGTACGTACGCACAGAAGCAGCATGTCATCATGTATCCTTGCTACGACAGGCACTTTGCCCTTGCGCAGGCGGCGCTCGATGCTGTCCGCCGATCTGCCGCCGTCGCGGACAGAAACTGCCCATCCGGGCAGCCGCACCATAGGTGCCGAGCCGCCGCCGATCTGATCCTTCACGGCAACTATCTCAAGTTCCAGCCCGCCGTTCTCCTTTGCGATTTCTTCAGCGAGTCTCTCCGCCTTCGCCTTCATCTCATCTCCAGATGCCGAGATCATGTTCAGCACAGGGATGTCTCTGAGTGCGATCTTAGGGTCTTTATACTTGGCGAGCGTTGCCTCAAGTGCGGCAAAAGTCATCTTGTCGACTCTCATGGCACGCGCAAGAGGATGCTTTTTCATCCTGCTTATATATTTCTTCTTTCCTACAATGATGCCTGCCTGCGGACCTCCGAGCAGCTTGTCGCCGCTGAACAGCATG
>CACWYF010000064.1 GCA_902765035.1 uncultured Eubacteriales bacterium | reverse complement strand
GCTGACTATCAGGGACTGCACGAGGTTGCCTGCACCTATGCCGAGAGCATAGATGAGTACCATGATCACAGGCACCTTGAGGAGCTTGGTGATCTCGCCCTTCTTAATGTGTATAGCCAGTGTGATCGCGCCGATGACTGACAGGACCATGATGACCCTGTATACCCACAGCGTGATGTTTACATCAACGAAACCTGCACCGTAGACTGCTCCGGTATGTGTGTGCAGCAGTTCGAACTGCTTGATGAAGAAGTCTACTCCGAGCATCAGATAGAACAGGATACCGAGTACGATGAGCTTGCCGCTCGCGATATCCATGAGGTGCTCGAGGTTGCTGTTGTTGACGTCGACTCTCTTGCCTCTGCCGCGCTTGTGGTTCTTGTCAAAAGCAGTTCCGACTGCGCCTTTGCCCGCTCTGAACATCCTTCCGATGACTGAGTGGTCGATAGGTGTGCGGTAGATGACCTTAGGTTCCTCATCCTCTTCTGCAGGTTCCGGTTCAGGTTCCGGCTCATCAGGCGGTGCATCGTGCACGAAGATGTCCGGCGTCCTTACCGAGAGAAGATATGAATAGTAGAAAAGTGTTACCAGTACAAGGCCGATGATCGCTCCGAGGATGATCTCGTTGAGTATGTCGATCCAGTCGAGCTTGAATATGTAGAATCCTATGTCCAGATTGAACAGCGGATCCTTGAGGTCGAACTTGGTCGAGTTAGCTGCCTTGAGGAATGTGAGCCATGTTCCCCACGACGAGAAGAGACCTACGCCTCCGCCGAACAGGATGGAAAGGATCCATGCGACCTTGTTCATGCGTTTTGCATTAGGTATCTCATGCGACTCGATCTGCCTGAAGTAGCCGTTTCTGAGTGTTCTGAGGTAGAACCTCGTGAGAAGTGCCACTACGATGAATACCGGGAAGAATATCTCCAGCTCGGTAAGCAGTTTCTTCCAGAATACGCTAGCGTATCCGAGATCGCTGAACCACATCCAGTCCGTGATGAAGCCGACCATCATAAGCAGGAAGCAGATGATGATGGCTATCAGCATGATGATTATGGACAGGCCCTTGCGCGGGTGTCTGCGTTTTCCCTTGAATTCGATCTCATCGTCAGTGTTGACGTTTTTCTTTTTGCCGAATGCCAATGTTCCAGCCCTCCGTTTCGGTTAGTTACTAATACAACAGATTAATAATACCCCTCGCTGCACAGCCTCTTCCGGCCGCACAGTCTTTACAAACAATTACAGCGACAGCGCCCGGCTGCCGCTGCAAGTGGTAATCAGTTTGACTTGCTGCTTTAGAGCAGTAATGTTTTGCCCATCACATCCACTGCGGTGAAGTGGCTTGTGATATTCTCTATGATTGAGTCGATCCTGAGTGCAAGTGAGCTGTCAGGCATGAAGTTGAGTACGAGGATGACTCCGAGCAGGATGATCAGCAGGATAGCGATGATCACTGCGAGTACTGTAAGGAATCCGCCTCCCTTTTCTACCTCTTCAAATTCGAGATCAGCCTTTTCAGCTGCCTTGGCTTCCTTAGCTGCTGCCTTTTCAGCTGCCTTGGCCGCCTTAGCTGCTGCCTTTTCAGCCTTCCTGTCTTTCTTGCCTGCTGCTACTGCTGCGCCTGCCGCAAACGCTGTACCTGCTGCGACTGCTGCCGGAGCTGCTGATGCCGCGGATTCAGCATCCGCTTTGACCTCAACTGCAGCCTCTGCAGCCTTTTCCTGTTCAGCTCTGAGCTTGGCTGCTTCCTTCTCCAGATCGAAATCCTGGTAGATGGTAGCGTCTTCTATCTTCTTATGCTTGACTTCAGGTTCATTATCCGGGAGTGCAGGCTCAGGTACCGGACCGCCGGCTGCCTTCAGCTTGTTGTACTCCTCGTCAAGGAGTCTCTGGAACTCCTCGTTCTTACGGTAAAGTGTGTAGAACTTGTCGATCTTCTTGGTTGCCTCGACCTCAGCCTCAGGTGTTGCAGATGTTCCGAACAGATCCTGCTCGAGCTCTTCGATTGAAAGAGCATCTGTCTCCTTCTTCTCAGGAGCCGGTGTTTCAGCTTCAACTGCTGCTACAGCTTCTTCGATCACAGCTGCATCTGCTGCATCTTCAACTGCCGGTGCTGTTTCAACAAGCTCTTCAAATACAGGTGCCGGTTCTGCAGTTTCCTCTGCTGCAGGTGCTGCTTCAACTGCAGGAGCTGTTGCTACAAGATCCTCAAGTGTGAGCTCAGGTGCCTCAGGAGCTTCCTCGACTGCAGGAGCCTCAAGGTCCTCAGCGGTCAGAACCACCTCATCTGTATATTCATCTTCTACATTCACTACAGGCTCTTCAGCAGCAGGTGCCTCTTCTGCACCTGCTGCCGGTTCTTCGACAACAGGTGCTGCTTCAGCAACCTCTTCAACTGCAGGTGCTGCAAATGCAGGTGCCTCAACTACAGGCTCCGCTGCTGCGGATGCGGCTGCGGGTGCAGCGCCCTCCCTCAGGATGTCTGCAAGGAAATCGTCGATCGTCTTGTGAGCAGGTTCCTCTTCAACTACAGGTGCTGCTTCCTCAACGACTTCTTCGACAACAGGTGCTGCTTCGACAACTTCTTCTGCTGCAGGTGCTGCTTCAACTGCTTCCTCAACTACAGGCTCTTCAGCAGCTACTGCAGGCTCTTCTACTACAGGTTCCTCTTCTGCAACTGCTGCAGGCTCATGTGCTCTAAAGATCACTTCCTCTGCAGGTTCTTCGTCCATCAGGTAGAAGTCTTCGACTGCAGGTTCTTCAGCTGCAGGCTCTTCGACAACTGCTGGTGCAGCTGCCTCTGCAGCCTTGATTATTTTCGACTCAGCTCCCGGAATTTCATCTGCAGGTTCTTCCGGTGTGAGTATAAGGTGCTCATATACGCTTAGCTCATCTGCAGGAACTGCCTCTGCAGCCTCTTCAACTGCAGGTGCCTCTTCTGCAACTGCTTCAGGTGCAGGCTCTTCTGAGAGGTATTCATCCTCGTAAGCTGCTGTGCTTGCAGGCTCTTCATACTGAGTGAAGTCTGCATGGTCATACTCCTCATATGCTGGAGTCTCAACTACAGGTTCTGCTGCAGGTTCAGGATCCTTGAAATAGTAATCCTGCTCAGCAGGTTCTTCTGCAGGTGCTTCAGGAGCAGCTTCCTCTGCTGCCAGCTCTGCGGCTGCTTCAGTTTCAGGCTCCCAGGATGTTCCCATCAGCTCAGCAAGTCTCTTCTTGAGAGCTTCGATTTCTGTTTCCTTGTCTGCAGGAGGAGCTATTGTCATGCCTGAATGCTTAGGTGCATTCTCAGTCATGTCTGCGAAGAGTTCCTGCTCATCAACAGGCTCATCTTCGTCATCATCATCTTCTTCTGCATCCTCTGCATCGTCAGCCGCGCTTCTTACAGATTCAGTTCTCTCTGTTGAGATGTCGAGGTACTCGTCCTCTGTGTTGCTGTACAGGTCGCCCTCGTAAATCTCTTCTTCATCCTCTTCAGCAGCTTCTTCGGCTTCTTCATCTTCATGCTCATAGCCCATAAGACCGCTGCCGCCCTTGAGAATGCTGTCGAGCTCATCCTCAAGTTTTGCCTCAGGCTCATGCTCAGGAGCCTCGATCTGGATCTCATCAGCAGGCTCTGCTGCATCTTCGAACTCAGGCTCTTCGAATACGACTTCCTCTGCAGGTGCTTCAGGTTCCTCTGCCGGCTTTTCTTCTACAGGTGCCGGTGCTGCAGGGATTTCTTCAGGCTTTTCCTCAGTGAAAGCTGCGAAAGGACGTCTCTCTTCCTTAGGCTTGAGGAAGTCCGGAAGATCGAACCAGCCTCTGCGAGGCTTTACCGGCTCTTCCTCTACAGGTGCCGGCGCTGCAATATTTACTTCAGAAGAAGTATCTTCAACTACCTCTTCGAAAGCAGGTGCTTCTTCGACAAATTCCTCAGCTGCTTCTACAACAGGTTCTTCTGCCTCAGGTTCCTCTACTGCTTCAGGAGCTTCTTCTGCTTCGGTTTCTTCTATATGTATCTCTGCTGCAGGTTCTTCAGCCGGTGCCTCTGGTGCCTCAGCAACTGCTTCCTCCGGTGCCTCTTCAGCCGGCGCCTCAGCCTGAACAGTTTCTTCTATCTGTACTTCATCTGCCGGTACAGCCTCTTCTTCCTCTTCAGGAATATCGAAAGGTGTGACAACAGGTGCATCTACATCTTCATAAAGCGGAGCGAAATGAAGCTGCGGTACCTCTTCTTCCTTTTCTTCTGCTGCCGGTGCCACTGGTTCAAGGAATCCCGGATCAAGAACCTCTGTGTACTCGAACGGTCTCTTCTCTTCAACAGCCGGTGCTGCTGGTGCCGGCTCTGCAGGTGCAGCCTCTTCAGCCTTTACTGCTTCCTGCTGTTCTTTTTCAGCCTTGAGTACATCGATGAAGCTCATTGTGCGGCTGCGCTCTGTGGATGATCCCATCTCAGAATACAGCTGGCTCTCATCAACGCCGCCGGTAGTTGCCCATGGGGACTTGATGTCCGGAATGGTCTTCTTCTTCGGCTCGTCAATTACATTGCTCCAGTCGAATGTCGCCCTCTTCTTGAGTGGCGCTTCTACCGGCTTGACCGTTTCAGGATCAGGTGCTGCTTCAGTGAATCCGAAAGCTGCCGGCTTGTTTTCAACCTCCGGTACTTCGAACACCTCTGCTACCCTTGCTCCGCATGTGCTGCAAAATCTTGCTCCCTCAGGAAGCTTGCTACCGCAATTTGTACAGAACACTATATTACCTCCGCTATTCTCCGCCTTTACAGGCTTTCTATTTCGTGCTCCCGTGCAGGCCTGATGCCTGCCTTAGTATATATTTCCCCGTGCTCAAAATTCGCACACGAAAAATGCCCGATTTTTTATAATTATTCAGTGAAATACTACACCATTTGGCTTTGTATTTCAATGTTTTGCACATATTTTCTGAACACATGGCCACTTTCGGCGATTGCCGTAAATATCTTTTCTGAATTTTTTAAAATTTCCCCTTGACTCTTACTACTGCAGGTGTTAGTATACATGAGCGGCTTGCAAGAGACGCAAATAGCTGAGGGCGATTAGCTCAGCTGGCAGAGCACCTGACTCTTAATCAGGGTGTCCAGGGTTCGAACCCCTGATCGCCCACCATAGGGAATCCTCAATCTCAGTAATTGCAACGGATTGAGGATTTTTCTTTTTTAGAAACAGCCATATCTGCGTATTTGCCCACATTTTTGCCCACAAGTTAGTGGGCAAGGCCTTTCTCCAGAAGATCCACAGCCCTTTTGCGAGTCTTCTCATTCACATGGGCATAGGTATTCAGCGTGATGCTTATGTCTGAATGTCCCATAAGTTCCTGTACGTCCTTGAAGTTTGCTCCGTTTGCAATCATATTTGAGCCATAGGTGTGGCGAAGACCATGCATATGGAATGGTATAGTCTTCAAATTGTTTTGAACGACCTTATTACAGTTCTTGAGCGTCTGGATTGTGACCATTTCGCCGTCTGCCTTCCTGCAGACGAATTCCAGAGGCAAGAGCCTTTTCTTTTTATCCGCTTCCTCAATGAGCCTGCCGTGTCCTACCCTGCTGCCGATAACGCCGTTTTTCGTATGGATATCCGTGAATATCATGTTATGCTGCCTGCCTTTGATACTCTGGATCTGGCAGTAATGCTTCTGATAAAGCTCACCATACAGCTTTCTGTCACGCTCCTGCTGTGCCTTGGCTTCAGTAAGGATGCCTGCAAGCGTCTCACCGAAATCTACGATTCTCTGCTTGCCGTTCTTAGGCACTTTGAGTTCCCAGCACTTTGTTCCGGTATCCTTGAACATCGAACGTCTGACTATGAGCCTGCGCCCCGGGATATCGATATCGTCCCAGCAAAGGCCTGCGATCTCGCCGGCGCGGAGGCCGGTGTAGTAGGATATCTGCACAGGCAGAACCATATACTCGTAACCGTCTCCGTAGCTGTTTTTGTGAGTGCTGAGGAATTCAACGACTTTCTTAAACTCATCGTGCGTGATGGTCTCGAGCTTTTCAGACTCATCGCCGAAGATGTCCGTATCCTTTGGCTTTTTGCGCTTCTTAACATGCTGCATAGGGCTCGATTTCAGGTACTCCTTCGGATAGACAGCGAATTTGAAAATCCCGTTCAGGACCACGAATTCTTCCTTCATCGAGCTTTCCGAGTAAGCGTGTTTGATTTCTTTGCCATCTGCATCATATTCGCCGAAATATTTTTCATCGACATACGCCTGCAGAACCTCCACCGTCACTTCTTTCAGCTTCAGCTTGCCGATGCGGTGCACTCTTATGTGATCCATCACATTACGGTAGCTGTCAAGCGTAGTAGTCGCGCGGCTGCTCGGTTCTATCTCAGTCCGGAACCATTCGTCCATCAGTTCCTCAACTGTGATGTCACCGGGGTCGAGAAGCTTACCAAGCTCGTTGTACTCATCGATGGCTTTCTTCAGAATATTCTCTGTCTCCCGCTTTGACTCGGTCCCGACGAATTCGTGCATCTTCATCGTGCCGTCAGGCTCTTCCATCCTGAATCTGTAGTAGTATTTTCTTCCTCTCTTTCTTACGCTTCCCTCCTGATAAGATATTTTGTGATTCAAAAGATCCTCCTTTTCCGGCAGAACCTTTTGTGGGCCTGGATATAGATTGCTTAGAGGTATATCGCGGCTCCGTCCGGTACTGCCTATTATAAGTTGTAAAGTTTTAATATCGCTTTCATGTGGCCCTGTGCCGCCTGTGGGTCCTTAACATAACTGCGCAGGGTCTCGCTTACATCATACAGAGTGCTCACTGTATGCATGATCTCACGTTGGAAGAGCATGGAGCTGAAGTCTTCCAGCGACTCGCCTATCATCTTTGCAAATTCCTCGTTCTCCTTATTTCCATCAAAATCGAATCTGTGGCAGGCCTTGGTGAACGAGTCTGCAAATTCAAGATATTCTGCCAGCATGACCAGCAGCATATTCTCCGCAAATTCATTATCGGAAGATGCTATGCCAAGCGGGATCGCGCCCAATACCTTTTCCATAAGATCCCTTACCTGAAGCCGCCCAATACCTTTTCCATAAGATCCCTTACCTGAAGCAGTCTCCTGTCAGTAATCTCAGTATTGTACTCATCGGTCTCGCCCCTGAGATACTCAGGAGTAACATGCAGCGCATTGGCCAGCCCTTCGACAACCAGACGCTTGGTATTGTCAATAGTTCCCTTCTCATATCTCATGATCGTGGACTTGTTTACATCCAGCTTCTCTGCCAAATAGTCCATTGTGAGCCCGAGCTCCTTGCGCCTTGCCTTTGCACGGCTTCCGATCGTTTTGCGAAGTTCTGTATCGTTCATTTTATAGCACCCCTCTTTTTGATCATCCCTGCGATAGTTTCGCCGGGCTTTTTAATTTTGGATCATTTTTCACACTCAATATAACATTTTTGCAAAATATATGCAATATGCAATTTATCATATTCTGTCTTTGTTGCTTATTGCTTGACAAATATTTCAAATGTGCTATTATAGCAATGGATAAAAGTTGCATATCGCAACATCCAAGAAAGAGCATCAATTGCAGAAAGGAGGTAACGTATGACGGAAAAGATCGCACTGACGGTTGAAGAAGCAGCTGACTTCACCGGTATAGGCAGAAATACACTCAGGCAGCTTATACGCTGTGACATGATGCCTACGCTGAAGATCGGACGCAAGGTCCTTATAAGGACAGAAGACCTGAACAGATTCCTCGAGCTCAACCGTGGCATCAATCTGAGGAATCAGGCGGAAGTACACCCGCTCAGGCAGCTAAATTAAAAAAGCGGTCCATCACAGGAACCGCTGACGTAACGGAATATCCGGCCGGAGCCCCGATATACCTCTAAGCATATATAAGTATATCACAAGGCTCCTCCGGATGAACAAGAAATTTCAAAAAGGAGGAACTTAATGACAGATTTCAAAGAAACCAAGATCATCGCCATAGATCACGGCTATGGCAACATCAAAACCGCAAACACAGTGACACCAACAGGAGTTATCGCCTGTGACAGCAGGCCGGTATTCGACGGCAGCACACTTGAGTATGAGGGAAAGTGGTACAGGATCGGCGAAGGCCACAAGGAGTTCATTCCGGATAAAGCTATCGACGAAGACTACTATATCCTGACTCTGATGGCTATAGCCAGAGAACTCAATCAGGAACACATAACCGAGGCGGATGTCCACATCGCCTGCGGCCTGCCCCTCAAATGGATCGGTACGCAGAGAGAATCCTTCAGGGAATATCTACTCAGGAAAAAGGCCGTCAGGTACAGATTCAACGGCAAAGAATACCGTATCAGGATATCCGGCTGCACAGTATTCCCTCAGGGATATCCGGCAATAGTCAGAAGCATAGATCAGTATCACGGAATGCATATGGTAGCGGATATCGGCAACGGCACGATGAACATCATGAATGTCATTGACAAGAAACCGCAGGAATCCCGCTGCTGGACGGAGAAGCTCGGAGTCAACCAGTGCGTGATCAAGGCAAAGAACGAGGTCATGAACAGGTACTGCACGAGCATCGATGAATCCTCTATCGAAAGAGTGCTGAGATTCGGCACCGCGGAGATCGGAGAGAAGTATATCTCGGTGATCCGTAAAGCTGCTGAAGAATATGTGGCAAGCATCTTCGAGACGCTCCGCAGATATGAGTACGATCCTGATCTCGTCAGGCTCCACATAGTCGGAGGCGGAGCCTGCCTGGTAAAGAACTTCGGGAAATATGATCCGGACAGAATCGAGATCAATGAGGACATCTGCGCAACTGCCAAGGGCTATGAGTATCTGGCCTATCAGATGCTCAGAAGGGGGAAGTGATGGAAGACAACACAAGAAAACTCCCCATACGCTTCAATCTGGACAAGCCGGATCAGAAGAAGGCCTGGGAATACCTACAGACGATGGACAGGCAGGAATTCACTTCCTGGAATCATGTGATCCATCTCGCTCTGCTGGACTACTTTGACCGATATTACAAAGTTCAGGAAGATCCGTATCTGGAGACCCGCGAGCGCGAGGAAAGATTCATACAGCAGATAGTAGATGGTGTCTGTGAATCTCTGAAGCAGACACTGCCGCTGTTTCTGGCCGGCTGTATGACAGGTTTATCTGCCCTGCAGCCGGCAAGCGCTCCGGCAGCCCAGCCATTGCAGACTGAAACTCCCCCGGCAGAGGAACCAGCTGATGCCGACCCCGAAAGCATAGACTGGGGATTCCTCGGCTCATGATCCTTCTGAGCAGCATGCCTGCGCTGCATAAAGGCCGGCATCAATTATCACCATATCTGATGCCGGTCAGATATCTGAAAACGGTGCGATCAATGCCAAGTGATGAACAGCTAAGCGGTTTCGCAGCAGGTGGCGCCACAACAGATGAAAAGTCATATCACATTAGTGGCAACAGCACCAAAGATTGTGTCCAGACCTGCGGAAGAACAGATAATGTACCGAAGCCTCTGGCTGACGCGAGGAAATCAAACAAAAGACGGATTCAGCCGGGCAGTAACTGCAGCCGGTATCAACTGAAAAAAGTGCCGTCCGGGGGTCTGCATAGTTGGAACAAGCACTGCATACCTGCTCCTACCGGCAGGAATGCGAACCTGGTGGCAGCCCCCAGACCCCCGGCTGATGCCGACAAAACAAACTACAACACGAATCATGTCGAGAAAGGAGACAACAATATATGCGAAGAGATATAAAAAAGAGTTTCTGGGTAAACAGCGAAGAGGACCGCTATATCAAGGCCAAGTCGCAGGCAGCCGGTCTGACCGAGGCTGAGTTCCTTAGACAGAGAGTCAAAGGCTATCATCCGGTCGTGATGCCGGACGAGGTCTTCTGGAAGACCATGGAGAGCATACGTGAGTTCGCAGACAGGATCGACGAAGTCGCGATGAGCGCCGACAACAAAGCGGATATGATCGCGATCATGGCGGAAGCCATGAGATGGAGAGCTTTCCAGAATGGTATCGAACAGGAGATCCTCATTCCAAAAAGAGGTGATCATTGATGGCGGTAACGAAAATATGGAACATAAGAGGCCGGGCGGACAGTCCGCTCGAATATATCACGAACCCTGAGAAGACTCAGCGTGAATTCACCGAGGCCGAGAAGCAGGCTCTTGCCGATGTCATAGCATATGCGGCAGACGAAGACAAAACAGAGCAGCTCTTCTACACTACCGGGCTCAACTGCAGCGTGGAATTTGCAAGAGACCAGTTCAACGCCACCAAGATAAGATTTGGCAAGACTGGTGGCAATGTTGCCTATCACGCTTACCAGAGCTTCCGCGAGGGAGAATTGACACCTGACGAAGCTCACGAAATAGGAGTGCAGCTTGCAAAGGAACTGTGGGGCGACCGCTTTCAAATGGTGGTCGCCACCCACGTCAACACCAAGTGCACTCATAACCACATAGTGATCAACTCGGTGTCCTTCAGGGACGGGCTGAAATTCCATGACTGCAATGACACTTACAGGCAGCTCAGGGAAGCATCTGACCGGATATGTCTGGAGCGTGGTCTGTCTATAGTTGAGAACCCCAAAGGCAGAGGTGTGAACCAGTATGTATATAAAATGGAGAAAGCCGGGATGCCTACGAGGTACAATGTAGCACGTCAGGCGATAGACGAGGCGGTCTCACTCAGCCTGAACATAGAAGAATTCAAATATGAACTCAGGAAGCGCGGCTACAACTACCGCTTCGATTCGCAGAGGAAGTACTGGACGATAACACCGCCCGGCGGCAAAAAGCCGATCCGCATCCATAAGCTCGGAGATGGTTACACCCGGGAGAGCATAGAGCGGCGGATCTATGACAATGACCCGTCTGTAAGGACGGAACGACTGCGGCAGCATTACCGCCAGCCAAACAATTATAATCTCCGACGGCGTATCGACCGAATCATGGGACGAAGCGGACTTGAGAAGCTTTATCTCAGATACTGCTACGAGCTCGGCTACCTGCCGAAGTATCAGCAGAACCCGACAAAGCTCCACATCCTTCTGAAGGAGGACCTTCTGAAATGCGACCAGTACTCAGAGCAGGCCAAGCTCCTGTCTCGGTACCACGTGGATACCGAAAAGGATCTCTCGGATCTTATGGAGAATATCGAGGGCCGGATGAAAGAAACCAGCCTTGACAGGGATGAACAGAGACGCATGACGCGCCGCGTGCTTCCGGAAAGCGAGATAAGCGACGCAAAAGACAGGGTAAAAAATCTCACTGCTGAGATCAGAAAGCTCCGCCACGAGCTGAAAATTTGCGGAGACATACAGGAGCGTTCAGACCATGTAAGGGAGAATCTTGCGGTCATTGACAGAGAAAGATCGCGCGAAAGAGCGCGTTAAGAACTATTATCACGATCTAAAAACTCAAAACAAGGAGGTTCACATGAACAGAGAAACAGAAAACATAACAAAGAGCATCTTATTCAGATACAGATCAACAAACCACAGGAGGCTTGAATGACGAGAACGACAAAAGATACTATATATTATGATGATAATCCAGATATGAGTCAGGGGGAATCACTTGAAGAGTCTGGAAGCTGGAAGGATCAGCTCACTCTGAACAAGAACGGCAGAGCCTGCAATACGCTATGCAACATGCGGCTGATCCTTGAAAATGATGAGGATTTCCAGGGCATCGTATTCAACCAGCTTGCTGACGATCTTGAGATCAAAGGCAGTGTTCCCTGGAACCATAATTCAAAATACTGGCGAGATGTGGATGACGCCCATCTCATGTGTCTCATAGATGAACGCTACGGCAGCTTCACCCAGAACAACTACCGCACAGCACTGTCTAAGGTGACGGATGACAGATCATACCACCCGATCAAGGATTACTTCGCATCTCTGCCTGAGTGGGATAATAAGCCAAGGATCGATACTCTGCTCATCGATTACTTCGGTGCAGATGACAATCCATATGTAAGGGCGGTGACAAGAAAAATCCTCTGCGCAGCTGTCAGGAGGATATATGAGCCGGGGATCAAGTTCGACCACATACTTGTTCTCAACGGTCCGCAGGGGATCGGCAAATCCACTTTCATCTCAAAACTCGGGATGGAATGGTATTCCGACAGCCTCAGCATTTCCGACATGAATGACAAGACGGCAGCGGAGAAGCTGCAGGGTTACTGGATTCAAGAAATCGGCGAACTTGCCGGCATCAGAAAGGCTGACATAGATAAGGTTAAGGCTTTCATCTCCCGGCAGGATGATAAGTACAGGGCTTCATACGGCCGCAGGGTCAGTCCTCATCCAAGGCAATGCGTGTTCTTCGGGACCACCAATGCAGAATACGGATTCCTTAGAGACATTACAGGCAACCGCAGATTCTGGACGGTCAGGACGCCGGGAACAGGCATCCTGAAGCCGTGGGACCTCACGCAGGATGATGTCGATCAGATATGGGCTGAGGCGCTTTACCTTGCCGGCCAGGGTGAGAAACTGTTCCTCTCACACGAACTGGAAGAGTATGCCAGGATAGAGCAGGCTGCTGCTTTGGAACATGACGACAGAGAAGGCCTTGTTACAGACTACCTCGACCTGCCGCTGCCAGTGAACTGGAGCGAACTGTCTCTTTACGACAGGCAGGATTATGTTCGAAGTCAGGGATTGCTGTATAACGGCGGTGACGTCCGAAGAAGAGACTACGTATCCAATATAGAGATCTGGTGCGAATGCTTTGGTAAAGATAAAGCAGATTTCCAGCATAAGAACAGCTTTGAGATCAGTGCCATCATGGCAGGTATTGACGGATGGGAAAAGACAGGCGGCACCATATGGCTCCCGATCTACGGAAAGCAGCGGGTCTACAGGCGAAAACAGGATCATGATCCTTTGGAACAAACTACGGAACGAGCTCCGCAACAAACGTCATAAACTGAACATTTTATGAAGAACACCCGGAACAGTCTGAGGAACGATCTGCAATCAAGGTCGCTCCCCCAGACTGTTCCGGATTTTGTTCTAAAGATTGTTCCATCCCAACACGTTGATAATACAGTATTTGAGCCACTTTGGAACAATCGGAACAACAATTGCGCAAATCTTTACTGTAGCGATACCATCGCATAAAAGCTGAAAGTGCATGCTTTCTGATAATTTACGAAAATCTATGTTCCATTGTTCCATGGATCGTTATCGCAATATGCCCAAGAAGACTCTCCGATATCAATAATACGGGAACCCCTCAACGTTTGCTGATGTGCGATAAAGAAGTAATAGAAGTGTAAAAAATTTTGCCGTTCCTATCCGGCACTTGGCCATTGTGTCGGATAGGTCGGGCGGTTATTCGGGCAAGTCAATCTTGCCGACAAAGCTGTAATAAATCTCAATGTCCTGCCTGCGGGTGCCG